>JANNQL010000019.1:0-7071 GCA_031400755.1 Pseudomonadota bacterium
GCCCTTGGAGTTACCGGCGCAGATGGTACCCTGGCTCAACCAGCAGATCAGTGCCATGAACTCCCAGGCAGCCTATGCCTTCCCTCTTTTTGACCCCAACCATCCGCCACGCTACATCATTCCTCTCTGGGTTGAAAACGAGAAATACTATTTCTGGTTCATGTGTTATGGAATTATGGCCTTTATGGCCTTTCAAAGGACCGCGAACCACCGTTTGCAGGGCACTCTTTTGGTCTTTATGACCATCCAGACGGCAATTCTTTTCATGGCGGCCAATCCCTTCAGCCAGCCTCTGCCCAAGTTTTTCGGTGAGATAGGCCCCTGGTTCAGCGGCAGCGCCAATCCGATGCAAAAATTCGGCGATTTTATGCGTCTCTACCCCAAGATGATTTTTTATTACAACACGCCCTACATGTGGTTACATCCGCCCATGCTTTTTTTGTCTTACTGCTCCATTACCATTACCTTTATCACCTCGATTTTCATGTTGGTGAAACGTGATCCGGAGATCGAGACCCTGGGCTATGATTGCGCCAAGTTCGGTTATTTCATGCTGACCCTCGGGATGCTGCTTGGCTATCCTTGGGCCTTGCAGGCCTGGGGTCCCAATTGGTGGTGGGACCCCAAGATCTGTTCGTCAATCATGATGTGGGCAATCTACAGCACCTATCTGCACACCCGGCTCTATGCCAATAAACAGGCGATGTGGTATTTCACCTCAGTGCTGGGCATCTTATGTTTTGTGGCCATGGTCTTCACCTTTATTTCATCGTTTTATTTTCCCGGTGAGCATACCTTCCAGTGAGGCTGGCTTGAATACCATGACGATTCACAAAAAGACCTCATACGATTTTTATCTTATCCTGGCCACAGCCATTGTCCTGGCGATTATTTCCGGGATCTGCGTCTATGGGATGTTTTACTTTAAGTTCGCTCAGTTGCAGCAGATGGACGCCCTGGCCAAAAGCTCCTATATGGACAGCATGAATCAAGCGGTGAGTCCCTTTATTATCGCCTTGATTGTTATCCTAGCGGTCTGCGTCCCCAAACGTCTGCTGCCAACGGTATGGTTAAATCGATTCGCCCTGGCCCTTCTCGGGGTGATTGGCGTGGTCACCTGGGCATGGGGGGTGGTGATGGCGTTGAAGGTTTCTCTCGGTTTGACCCTGGCCCTGCAATTTGTCGTCTTGGCAATGGCCCTGGCCGGCAACCAGCGCCTTAATTTTGAAAAGAAAGGCTATTGGCTGCGCGTCGGTTCCTCATCCATGCACCTTGGACTGATTCTCTTTATTCTTGATCTATTTTTCTATAAGCACCAGGTCCTTCATCTCGCCCTGTTCTGGGTGACCACCGTGGCCACGGTGCTTGGCATGATAGGTTGCTTTTACTCACCAGCCCTGGCCGGGATGATGATGATGACGAAGCCTGGAAAAGAGAAAGTCAGTGTGAATGAAAGCTAAAAAAGGTTTCTGACTCATACGCATCGATAACCAAATAAAAGTATTTTGAAAATGCTGGTTGTTTCTTTGAAGAAAGTAATTTATTTTTTTTGCTTAATTTTTAGTTGTGAGTTCATGTTGTCGGAATAAAAAAGAGGGATACCCCACAATGATACCAATCCAGATTGTATTAGCTGATGATCACGTCCTGATTCGCCGGGGCCTAAAAAAAATTATTGATGGCCAACCGTTTTTGCAGGTCATTGGCGATGTCGGGGACGGCCAGGAGTTACTCACCCTTCTCCAGGGGAAATGCCCGGACATTATCCTGCTCGATATTTCCATGCCCAATCTCAGGGGGATTGAGGCCATTGTCCAAGTGAAAAAGCTGTGCCCACACGTCAAGATATTGATTCTCACCATGCACAGCAGTAAGGACTTCCTGGCCAGCGCCATTCGCGCTGGTGCGGATGGCTATGCCTTAAAAGAAGATACTGACACCGAACTCTTGAGTGCAATTCAGAAGTGTTTGGATGGTGACCTTTATATCGCCCCCACTTTGGCTGTAGGTATCAGCCCTCAGGAGTTAACATTAATGTGCTCAAAGGTGCGAGTTGCTCATGATCAGCTCACCACTCGTGAGAAGCAGGTGGTGACACTGGTCGCTGAAGGTCATAAAAGTAAGGACATCGCCAAGTTGTTGTCAATCAGTATCCGCACAGTTGAGCATCATCGCGCCAACATCATGAAGAAAACCGGGATAAAGAGCACGGCAGACCTGATCAAGTATGCCATTCTGAAAGGTTTTATCGTCCCGCCCCATTAAGATTCTTTCCTGCGAAGTGAATGGCAATAACCTTTTCTAGGTTGTCCCTTTGGAATTAACCGAACTTCCCATATTGGGCATTTGCGGGGCCAGCGGCTCAGGCAAGACTACCCTTATCGAGCAGACTCTCCATCAATTACGATGCCGAGGTTTGAAGGTGGCGGTGGCCAAGCAGAGTCCAAAGCCACTTGTAGTTGACCAGGCAGGCAAAGACAGTGCTCGTTTTTTTGCGGCCGGCGCCGATGTCCTAATCATGGGGCCGGACGGCACAATTGCCAGAAGGCAGCCGAAATCAGGCGCTGATTTCGGTTCTGAATTGATGGCCATGGCCACGCACTATGATTTGATTCTGGTGGAAGGCTACCAGCACACGCCGGGGCACAGAGTCTGGCTTCTTGGTGACGATGAAGCAGGGCCACCCGCCGATGGCCAACAACTCGCAGTTTTTGGCCGTGATGATGATCGACCAAAGGCCATGGCGGCAGTTATCGACGATTTTTTGGCCAGACAATGGCCGCGACCACCGGTGCTTGGCTGTATCCTGATCGGTGGCAAGAGTACACGGATGGGACGGCCTAAACATTTGCTTGTCAAAGACGGGGAGACTTGGTTGCAACGGACCGCAGCCTCCTTGGCTGAGGTCTGCCAGCAGGTCGTGGTCGTCGGTCAAGGGGACATGGGGGCTTGCATCCTGCCCCGTCTTTTCGATGCACCGGGCTGCGAAGGCCCGTTGGCTGGACTTCTGGCCGTCATGCGTTGGCAGCCTTGGGCCACAGTGTTGGCCTGTGCCTGCGACCTGCCGGACATGTCGGTTAATGCCCTGCATTGGCTCCTAGAACAACGGGAGCCGGGGACTTGGGCATTGATTCCCAAGGTCGGCAGCTATTATGAGCCACTGCTGGCCCTGTATGATTTCAGGATCAGGCCGGCCATCGAGGCCATGGCAGGCCAGGGGAGGGGGAGACTGTCAAACCTTGTTGGCGTCGATGGGGTGCGAGTGTTGTCACCACCGCCTGATCTGCAAGGCGCTTGGCGGAATGTCAATTTCCCGGAGATG
This sequence comes from Pseudomonadota bacterium, assembly GCA_031400755.1. GTDB lineage: Bacteria > Desulfobacterota > Desulfobulbia > Desulfobulbales > VMSU01 > VMSU01. Next base: position 3,323 of record JANNQL010000019.1, read on the forward strand.
GTTTGAACCGAGGTGTGAAAAAACATTGGCGTCTGTCGTTTATGACTGACGTAATCTAAATCTATATTCCAAATGGAGTCCTAAAGTATGAAAAACATTTTTATTGTTATTTTTACTATTTTTCTGGCAGCCTGTTCCAACAATGCCAAACAGAATGATACAAAACCAGCCGCCAATGCCGACCAGGCGTCGGTCAGCCCGGTCCAATCCACAGTCTTTAAATCTTTACCTCCGGCCCAGGCCATGGATCTGATCAAGCAGAAGCAGGATCTATATATCATTGATATCCGTTCCCCGGAAGAGTTGCGGGAGGGTAAGATCGAGAACTCAACTCTTATCCCGTTCATGGACATCATGAAAGGCAATTACACCATTCCTCATGACCGTCCTTTGTTGCTGATTTGCGCAGTCGGCGGGCGGAGTTATGCCGCCATGCAGATTCTTGCCCAAAAGGGCTACAGGGAAATCTATAATCTGCAGGGTGGGATTGCCAACTGGAAGCAGGCCAACCTGCCCTTGTTGTATTGATTTTGACTATTCTTTGTCCGCCGGAAAGGCCTAGGCAGTGCTTTTTTTGGCTCGATTAGTAGTGCAAAAGAAAAAATTGTACGATAAAAGGTGACATATCTGTCTGGGCCGGAAGTGGTCAGGAGAAATATTTCCATCAGCAAAGGAGGCAAGTTGACTCTATGTCCATGATCCCAACAAAATCTTGGGGGATGATGATTTCTTTGCTGCTTTGTCTCGCCTGCCTTTTGACCGGTTGTGGCGCTGACGCCCCTAAAGCGATCAGGATGGGTGATCAGGCCCCCTCTTTTAAAGTAACCGATTTGCAAAATCAGGTGGTATCGCTTGAAAGTCATGCCGGCAAACCGGTCGTGCTGCGTTTTTTTCAGCCGGACTGTAAGTATTGCCGGGCCGATACGGCGGTCTTTAACGAGTATTATCGGACATATAAAGAGAAGGGCCTGGGTTTGATCTATATCAACACTGCCCCCAAGCCAGGAGAGATCCAAGAATTTGTCAACGACCTGGGGATTATTTTCCCGGTCGTGCTTGATCCTGATCGGAAAATCGCTGATCAATACCGGGTGCAGGTGGTTCCGCAAACCATCCTTCTGGACCCGACCCACCGGGTCATCGGGGCCATCTTGGGCGGGGTAAGCAAGGAAGAGTTGGACAATCTGTTGTTGCCGTTTCTTAAATAACGATCCGAGCTGGGCCTCGCCCCTGCCGGGACAATAAGCGTTTGTCGCCTACTATATAACGTTCCAAAAGCAGTCGATTTGTCGATTTAATGGGCCTATTTGTTTTTCCCCCAACCTGGAGGCGAACATTGAAAAATATCTTTTGCAGCATTGCCATGGTGCTACTTTTTTCAGCACTTATGTTGACAGACTGCCTGGCGGCAGAAAAGGCGATTGACAAAGATGTCCGCTGCTCGGTCTGCGGGATGTTTGTTGCCAAATACCCGAATTGGTCCGTCACCCTGACCATGAATGATGGCGCAGTAAAGTATTTTGATGGGGTGAAGGACATGATGGCATTCTATTTTGCTCCACAAAAATATGGCGTCAAGACAGGCGCCACTATCACGGCAATTGCCGTCAACGATTATTATACGCTCAGTCCAGTCGATGCCAGGAAGTCTTTTTATGTCGTTGGCAGCGATGTCACCGGCCCCATGGGGCATGAGTTTATACCCTTTGCCACCAAGGAGTCGGCTGAGGCCTTCAGCAAGGACCATCAAGGCAAGAACATTCTGACTTTTGAGGGGATCACCTTAGAGCAGGTTGAGGCAATGAGGACCGGACAGCGGATGAAATAAAGCATGCGTCCCAGTGTTATTTTCCTCGCCTTAATTGGCGTTCTCGCCATGGTGGACAGCGCCTTGTTTCTGCACCGCCAGCAGCGTCAGGCCCAATCTGTTGCTGATTCCAACCTCCGTCAAATCACCGTCGCCAGCCTGGGGCTCACCGATCTCAGTCTGGCGACTGAGGCCAGGTATACCCGTCACCCCGCCGTCACTGATCCAATGGTGCCATTCATGGGCCATCCCGGCGCCTTCGAACATTTCCCCTCCGGTTCTTTTTGGACCGCCCCCTCGGTTCGGCCCTGATGTCATTTGAAAAACAGCTCAACATCATCGATTACTCGCTCTCTTCGATTTGGCGTCGTCGTTTTAAGTCATTGGGGGTGACGGTCGTCTTTGCCGGTGTCATCTTCTTGCTCGCCTCCTTCCAGATGACCACCAAGGCCTTGACGGAGGCCGCAAGCGAAAGTCTCGCCTTTGCTCCTGAAATCACCGTTCAGAAGATGAAGGCCGGTAGGCAGGAATCGATTCCGACGGAGTATATAGGAAAACTCACATCCATCTTTGGAATCAAGACGATTGTCCCCCGAGTCTGGGGCTATTACTTTCATGAGATCAAGGGCGCCAATTATACGATTCTGGGCCTTGATCATCTTGCCATGCCCCTGGGTGACCAACTCGGACAAGCCATTGACAACGGGCGCTTGCCGCAGGAGCATGAAGTCGTCCTGGGCCAAGGCGTCAAAGACTCCTTGGCGGGCAGGGGCAACGCGATGTTCTCTCTGTTTCGGCCTGATCTCAGCCTGAAACCGTTAACGGTTTCAGGGACCTTTAAGGCCGAAACCAATCTGTTGACCTTTGATACCCTGTTCATGAGCATAGACGATGCCAGAGATCTGTTCGCCATGCCGGCGGACCTGGCCACTGACCTCTGTGTGACGGTGGCCAACCCGAATGAAGTGGCAACCATTGCCAAGAAAATTGCTGCCCTCCTCCCCGATACCCGGGTGGTGACCAGGCAGCAGATTCAAAAGACCTATCAAGCCGTCTTTGGCTGGAGAAGCGGCTTTGCCTCCATCTGCCTGCTCACTGCCCTTACTTCTTTTATTATCTTTGCCTGGGACAAGGCCTCGGGGCTGACCCCTGAAGAAAAAAAAGAGATCAGCATCTTAAAAATCATCGGTTGGCAGACCTCCGATGTCCTTGCCCTGCGCTTCTGGGAGGGGGTGATTGTGTCGATGGTCTCTTTTGTGGTGGGCTATACCTTGGCCTATATCCATGTCAGCTTCTTTGAGGCCAGCCTCTTTCGGCCGATTCTGCTCGGCTGGTCGGTGCTCCATCCCGCTTTGCGGTTGGTCCCAATCGTTGACCTCGGGGAGACACTGCTCGTCCTCTGTCTGACCGTGGTCCCTTATCTGGCCGCCACTGTCATCCCGGCCTGGCGTTCAGCGATCATCCCGGCCGACTCGGCCCTGAATTAACTGTACTCATCATGACTCCCCCGCTTATCGAACTGGAAAAGGTCTGTAAAATCTACAACCAAGGGCAGCCCAATCAGGTGCGTGCCTTACATGATATCGATTTGTCCATTGACGCGAACACCATGGTCTGTTTGCAGGGCGCCAGCGGTTCCGGCAAGAGCACACTGCTTTCGATCATCGGCTGCGTATTTCCCCCCACCAGCGGTCGGGCCGCTATTGCCGGCAAACAACTCGCCCGGATGCCGGACCGTTTCCTGACCATCCATCGCCGCAACACTATCGGTTTTATCTTCCAGCACTTTAATGTCCTGCCCGAACTGACCGTACTTGAAAACGTCACCCTGCCGCTCATGCCCTTGGGGATTGCCCCCTGTCAGCGTAAAGAGCGGGCAGTACGACTGCTGACCAGGCTGTCCATTGCCCATCGGGCCAATTTTCCGGCCCGCCAGATTTCC
>JANNQL010000020.1:0-2073 GCA_031400755.1 Pseudomonadota bacterium
AAGGCCGGGGCACCCAATAAGGGTACCCTTCAGAAATGCTTGAGCCGTATGAAGGGAAACTTTCAAGTACGGTTCTTAGGGGGGAAAGGGGCTGAGAGGCCCCTGACCTACCCGGTGCGTCATCAAAGACGTCCTGATCAGTTACAAGCACAACCTACTTCATAAAAAATGAATGGCAATGGTAATAAATGCCAGTTTTTGGTTGTATCGGCATTGTCGTTGTCGTGTCACAAGTGGACGGAGAGAAGGATTGGCCTGGGAGCAGGTGTCGTGGGCGCAAACTTGCGCTGTCCTCAAAAGTTAATTGACCGGGGCAACTATTCACGATTTAAGACCGCCACCTTACGAGGCGGGTGGTTTTTTTATAGTGTGTGGGGGGGGCGGCGAGATGGGGGGTCCTTTCAAGTGTTACCCATGCGTTACCCAAAGAGGCAAAAAGCAAAAAAGCACATAGCTAACATTTAGCTATGTGCTTGATTTTACTGGTGGAGCTGAGCGGGATCGAACCGCTGGCCTATACGTTGCGAACGTATCGCTCTCCCAACTGAGCTACAGCCCCACACCTTGATCAATATGGCTTTGATCATACCATTTCCACCTGCAATTCGCCATTTTTTATAACCTTGATCCATTTTGTAAGGCCGAACCCCACCTCAGCCATTAACCTTTCGCGTCATCCTGGCCTATGCCAATGTTGAACAAAAAAAACGCCGCCACGCCCGCCAGCACCATAGCGGCCCCCATAAAGGCTTGGCCATAACCAAAGTATAAAGCAACCACGCCAGAAAGCAGGGGGCCTGTGGTATGCCCTATATCCATAATTGAGCCAAGCAACCCCATTGCCGAGCCCCGTCCCTCTTGACTGCTCAAATCAGCAATATAGGCCGAGGTGGCTGAGGTGACCACGGAAAGGCTCAGCCCAAAGGCAATGCTTAAGCACAGCAAGGGCAAAAATGAGTGGACAAGCGAAAAACTGCCGATGCAGACCGCCCCCAGCAAACCCCCGGCAAATATCTGCGGCCTCCTGCCGTGACTATCGGAAAATTTCCCGCAGATTGGTTTGCTGAGAGCAAGGACAATGACTTGGCCGGAGAGAAAGATGCCGACATGATAGGCGCTAAGCCCATTTTTTAAGGCATAGAGAGGAAGAAAGGTCTCGAATGTCCCATAGGCAAAGAGGATGGCGGCCTCGACAGCACTGGTCAACAGAATTTTTTTATGCTTGATGACCGTCTTGAAAGTCGCAAATGTCTCAAGCCATGACCGCCCAACCGTACCCCTGCCCTCTACCGCCGGTAGCCAAAGGGCAACAAAAAACACCCCCAGCCCTGCCGCGCCACAGACACTGTAGACAACCGTATAGCCAAGTGAGGCGTCCCAGGCCAGGGCGCCCAGGATGCTGCTGCCGATGAGCGGCGCCATGAAACGGCCAATCAGGGTGGCCGTGGAAAACCAGCCCATTTTTTCGCCACGTTCCTTGCTGGACAACTCAGAGACCAGGGCCAGGGCCACCGGGATGAAAATGGCGGTGGCGAAGCCATGATAAAATCGGACCAGGGCCAATTGCCAGATCTCGGTCACCAAAAGATAACAAAATGGGGCGGAGGCAAAGATGAGAGCGGCAGACATGAGCAGCCTCTTTTTGCCGAATCTGTCAGCCAGGAGTCCCGCCGGGACACTGAAGACGACCCCGGCGAAGGCCGATACAGAGGCGATAAAACCGACTCCGGCAGGGTCAGCGCCCAGATGTGAGGCAAAGAGGGGGAGCACCGGACTCTTGGATATGGTCGAGCTGAATATCGCCAAGAGTCCCATTGCACAGAGAAGTGCAAAAGGGTTCGTTCTCATCGTTTGGTCCTCGGCGTTATCTCCTTATTGAAGGAAAGTTCTCCAAACATACCCCGCCAGGGCTGAACCGCAAATCACCGGGATCATTCCCCACTTGAAGCGGAGCATACCAACAAAGGCGATCACGGCGGCCAGCAGGGCATACCAGTCAAAGCCTTTGCCCTCCGGCAACAGGACATGGTAGGTAAAGATGACGGAAAGGTTGAGGACGACGCCAACGACAGC
>JANNQL010000021.1:0-15700 GCA_031400755.1 Pseudomonadota bacterium
GATTGATGCTGTTGCAACAAAAAAAGCAAGGCCAGTCACGACTCGACTGGCCTTGCTTTTTTGCTACGGGATTTGATTCAATTTGATTTTACTTAAGACCGTCCTTGAGGACGACATCGCCGTGATCGAGGTGATACTTGCCGGTCACGATCTTCAGCTTGCCCTCCTCAATCAGCTTGGCGAGAACCGGGGAACCTGCCGAGAGATTTTTCTTCACCAGATCCAGGTTGGCATCTGCCACGTCTTCCGCTTCAGCGCCTTTGGCCTGGCTGATGGCCGGGGCGATGGCAGAAACGATGCCGCCGATGTTGCCCTCGGCATGGCCCTTGCTGTCCACCGTCGCCTTTACGGCACCGCACTTTTCGTGGCCGAGGACCATCACCAGCGGTACGCCGAGATGCTCTGCCGCATATTCTATGCTGCCGAGAACCGCCCCTTGCGTGGCGATGTTGCCTGCGACCCGGACCACAAAGATCTCGCCTAGGCCTTCATCGAAAACCAGCTCGGGCGGCACCCGCGAATCGGAGCAGGAAAGGATGATGGCATAAGGCTTTTGGCCGGCGACGAGTTTCTGCCGGGCCTCCAGATCGCACATCTTTGTTCCGCTCATTTTGCCTTCGACGTAGCGCTTGTTGCCATCCATGAGGTTTTTTAGGGCCTCCTCGGCGGTGATGCCGGGGCCGCTGCTTGACGCCATGCTTGTGGCTCCGGCCAGAAGCATGGCCCCGGTCATGATCATGCCAATAAACTTCATTTTTTTCTTCATTGTCCCTCCTTAGTTAAGTTGTAAAGGTAAAGGTGCTTTTCAATCCCATTTGAAATCGCATTCCTTCCCCCCCCCAAAAAAAACCGATAATAATAGTAAAATGATGGATAGACAACCGGAAAATTCTATTAACGCTTTGTGAATATCATATTCTGATTAGAGTGCCGTTCATGGAAAGACCGGCCTCTCTTTGTTTGTAGGTGGGGGCAAGATGGCACTGTTATCCGTCAGTTAGCAGTTGCCGGTTGCCGGATTTTATTCTATGCTGCTGTAGGCAGTCAGCCATAACGGCACGTGCAAGCGAAGATTACTGATACCGGCCCAAAACCCCTCCATGGAAATCATCACCACCCATCTGAATGCCGATTTCGACAGTCTGGCCGCCATGGTGGCGGCCAAGAAGCTCTATCCGGCAGCGGAGATGGTCTTTTCCGGCTCTCAGGAGCGCAATGTCCGTGATTATATCAAGCAAGCGTCCCTGGTCTATACCTTCCAGCGCCTCAAAAACATCAATCTTGCCGAAGTCAGCCGACTGATCGTCGTCGATACCCGGCAGCGCAGTCGGATCGGCAGTCTGGCTGATTGTCTGGCTAATCCGGGCATTTCGGTGCATCTCTATGACCACCATCCCGATGCGCCGGGCGATATGCAGGGCGATCTGGAAGAAGTCCGGCCTTTAGGCTCCACCACCTCGATATTCGTGGAGATTTTTCAAGAGCGAGGAATTTCTGTCAGCCAGGATGACGCCACCCTGATGACCATGGCTATCCATGAGGATACCGGTTCCTTTCTTTTTGACACCACCACCCCCGAGGACCTGACGGCGGCGGCCTGGCTCCTGGCCCAGGGGGCCAATCTGAACATGGTCTCGCCGTTCATTGTCCAGGAGTTGAGCGCCAGCGAGCTGGGCATCTTAAACACCATGATCGACTCGGCCACGACCTATACTATTCAGGGACTGCCGATCGTGGTGGCCCGCATCATGCTCCCGGATTACATTGACGAGTTCGCCCTCTTGGTACGCAAATTCATGGTGATCGAGAACTTAAACACCCTGTTTGCCTTGGCCACCATGGGCGATCGCCTCTATCTCATCGCCCGCAGTCGGGTGCCGGAAGTCAACGTCGGCACCATCGCCATGGAGTTCGGCGGCGGCGGGCATGCCTCGGCGGCGTCTGCCACCATCAAGGACATGACCCTGGTCGAGGCCGAGGAAAAGTTGGTCTGGCTGTTGCAAAAATATGTGCAGCCTCGCAGCCTGGCCCGGGAGCTGATGTCGGCCCCGGTCATTTTTGTGCCGCCTGAGACCAGCATTGCCCACGTCAATGAAACCCTGACCCGCTACAGCCTTACCGTTGTGCCGGTACTCGACCCTGACCGGCGGGTCCTGGGCATCATCTCCCGCCGAGTGACCGAAAAGGCGATCTTTCACGGTTTGGGGCACCTGCCGGCTTCGGAATACATGAGTACCGATTTTGCTACCCTGTCGCCGGAGGCGACCTTGGCCGACATTCAGGAGTGGATCATCGAGCACCGCCAGCGTTTCATCCCGGTCTTGGAGCAGGATAGGGTCATCGGCGTCATTACCCGCACCGACCTCCTGAACCTGCTGGCCAAGGACCGGGCCAACACGGCGAGTGACCCGGACTGGGAAGACCAGCCCTCCAGCGCCCGGCACCGCAACCTAAATACGGTTATGGTCAAATGTCTGCCCAAGGAGATGATCGTCCTCTTGCGAACGATCGGCGAGGTGGCCAAGGAGATGGGTTACGCCGCCTTTGCGGTGGGCGGCTTTGTCCGGGACCTTCTGCGGCATACCAGGAACCTTGACCTGGACATCGTCATTGAGGGCGATGGCATCCGTTTTGCCGGAGAGTTGGCCAAGCGCTTGGGCGGCGTGGCGCGGCCCCATGAAAAATTCAACACTGCCGTGGTCAAGCTCCCGGATGGCTTCAAGATTGATGTGGCCACCGCACGCCTAGAGTATTACGAGTACCCGGCCGCCATGCCGACGGTGGAGATGAGTTCTATTAAGCTCGATCTCTTTCGCCGCGATTTCACCATCAACGCCCTGGCCATTGCCTTGAATCCGGAAAAATTCGGGCTCCTGGTGGATTTTTTCAACTGCCAGAACGATATTCGCGATCAGCAGATCCGGGTCCTGCACAACTTGAGTTTTGTCGAGGACCCGACCCGCATCTTTCGGGCCATCCGCTTTGAACAGCGCTTGGGCTTCAAGCTTGGTAAATTCACCGAGCGTTTGATCAAGAGCGCCATCAAGCAGGAGATGTTTGGCCGTTTTTCTGGTAAACGGTTCTTTCAGGAGTTGAAGTATATCCTGGAAGAGGAAAACCCGCAGCCCGCTATCTACCGCATGGCGGGCTTGAACCTGCTGGTCTTTTTTCATCCGTCCTTAAAGCTTGACCAACGCCTGAAGAACATCCTGCGCGAGACCCACCGCAGTGTGGCCTGGTACAAACTGCTCTACCGTAATGAGCCTTTTCGGCAGTGGCAGACCTTCTTGTTGGCCTTGACGGCCCGGCTCACCACCCGCCAGATGCTCGATTTCTGCCGGAAGTTTGAGATTAGTGAGCGCGATCAGGACATTTTGGTCAGGCAGAAGGTGGCGGTGGCGAAGATTTTGAAGGTCATGAATAACCGGGCCTTGGGCGACGAGGGTGCCGCCGCCGATCAGGACGGGGCCGGTGTTGATTTTTCCGGCCCGGACACGCAACTGATTAGCGAACAGGGCCCACCGCTCAGGCCCAGTGAAATTTATTGGCTGCTGAAGGGGCTGAGTACCGAGGGGTTGCTGCACCTTATGGGTTTGATCGTCAGAAAGGCCGGCAAGCGGGCCGTTTCAATATATGTCACCGACCTCAGCCGGGTCAGCACCAACATCCAGGGCACCGCGTTGAAGGCCATGGGCTATCCGGCCGGGCCGCTGTATGCCACCATCCTCAATCATCTGCTGGAGGTCAAGCTCGACGGCTTGGTTCAGACAGCCGAAGACGAAGTGGACTTTTTGCGCCAGCATTACCCGCGGCCCTGCCCTTAAACTTGGTAATCCTTCACTCAAAGCCTATCCCATAATGAATTTTATTCAGGAAATTATCATTTACGCCCCGCCGTTTGTCTTTGCCCTTACTGTTCATGAGTTTGCCCATGGTTATGTGGCGCATCGACTGGGGGACCCTACCGCCGCCAACCTGGGCCGTCTGACTTTGAATCCCCTTAAACACTTGGACCTTATAGGGACCCTGGCCTTTTTCCTGATCAAAATAGGCTGGGCCAAACCAGTGCCTGTCGATCCCCGGTACTTTCAAAACCCGAGACAGGATATGATCTGGGTGTCCTTGGCCGGGCCTGGGGTGAATCTGGTCCTAGCGGTGGCCAGCGCCCTTTTTGCCAAGCTCGTGGTCTTGATCGGTGCCGGGTTGCCAGGTTTTTTTATCATGCCTCTCTTGCAAATGACCGTGGCCAGCATCTGGATCAATATCATGTTGGGTATTTTTAATCTGGTGCCGATCCCGCCTCTGGATGGCAGTAAGATCCTGCTTGGTATCTTGCCCCGGGGCCTGGCTAGTGCCTTTGCCCGTCTGGAACCCTATGGCTTCATTCTCCTTTTGGTCCTTTTCTATACCGGGATCCTGCCTCGTTTTATCATGCCGATCATCTCATTTGCGCAGGCAGTGATCATGGGTTGAATCTGCAACCAATGCCGACCTGGGAACGCCGATTTTAGCATATCCGCTTGACAATCATGCGCGTTTTGGTATAGTGCGTCATTGGTTTGCCTGGGCGGGCATAGCTCAGTTGGTAGAGTACAAGCTTCCCAAGCTTGGTGTCGCGAGTTCGAATCTCGTTGCCCGCTCCATTTCGCTGGCGTGTTGGTTGTGGTTTTTGGAGGGTGCGGGCGAAATGGTTTCCAAAAATTATGGTTGTTGACTTCATGCTCTGAAGCCCTTGTTTGGCAGGGGAGAGGTCAGCTGATTTATGGAAAGTGGGTTTTTACCCGCTTTTTTTTTTACCTTGAGAAAAGGGCATCGGGCGGCTTGGGGTTGTCAGGGATGGAAACAGCGACATTGGCTCAGGTCCGCCAGCTGGTTGAGCCGGCGCTGGCCGAGTTGGGTTATGAATTGGTGGAGATCCAGCTCCGCAATGAAAAAATTGGCTTGGTGCTCAGGGTTGTCCTTTATAAGGAAGGGGGCATCAACCTAGATGACTGTTCAACAACGAGTCGGACCATTGGTCATCTGCTTGAGGTAGAGGACCTGATTGGCAGGCCTTACCACTTGGAGGTCTCATCGCCGGGTCTCGACCGACCGCTCACCACAGCAAGAGATTTTGCCAGAAACATTGGGCATAAGGTCGAGGTTAAGTCCATGAAGGGTGAAGAAACGCGAAATGTCATCGGCCTTATCGCCGGTGTTGATGAAATAAAGGTTATAATAACCGTAGATGGAGCGCCGGAGCAGATTGCCTTGACAGATATTGTCAAGGCCAAGCTGGTCATCGAGTTTTGATCAGGCAAGGCTCTGGGATGAAGGTTGGAGAGGTCGGATGATATCAGATTTAAAGAGAGTGATCGATCAGGTCTGTAGGGACAAGGGCATCAACCGGGACCTGCTGATTAAGGGTTTAGAAGAGGCCGTCATGTCTGCTGCCAAAAAGAAATTTGGCCTGCGTCGTGAAATGGAGGCCCAATATAACGATGAGGTCGGCGAGGTCGAGCTCTTTCAGTTTCGGACGGTGGTGGAGACTGTGGAGGACGAGCAGACCCAGATTGCCTTGGCGGATGCCAGATTGTTGGACCCGGACGTTGAATTGTCTGACGAACTGGGCAGCAAGATGGAAAATGTCTCCGAACTCGGCAGGATCGCCGCTCAATCAGCCAAGCAGGTCATCATCCAAAAGATGAAAGATGCGGAGCGCGATGTAGTCTTTGAGATGTTCAAGGACCGCAAAGGCGAGGTGGTCAACGGCATTGTCCAGCGTTTTGAGCGGGGCAATATCATTGTCAACCTGGGGCGGACCGATGCAATTTTGCCTAGAAATGAGCAGATGCCGAGACGGTCATATCACCAGGGTGATCGGATCAGGGCTTTGCTGATGGATGTCCGCCAGGATGCCCGTGATTCACAGTTGATCTTGAGCCGGACCGACAAGCAGTTTGTTGCCAAGTTGTTTGCCGTTGAGGTGCCTGAGATTGCCGAGGGGATTGTCACGATACTGGCTGTGGCACGGGAGCCAGGGGTACGGGCCAAGATCGCGGTGGCTTCCTCTGAGTCCGATGTCGATCCAGTGGGCGCCTGTGTCGGCATGAAGGGTTCGCGGGTGCAGAATGTGGTCCAGGAGCTGCAGGGCGAGCGGATTGACATCGTGCCCTGGAGCCCTGATCCTGCCAAATTTGTCTCCAACGCCTTGGCCCCGGCCGAGGTCTCCATGGTGGTCGTCGATGAAGAACGACGAACCCTGCAAGTCGTGGTTGCCGATGATCAATTGTCGCTTGCCATTGGCCGGGGCGGCCAGAATGTGCGTTTGGCGGCAGACTTGTTGGGCTGGCGGATTGATGTCAAGAGTGAGCAGAAATATCAAAAGCTCATGGAAGAAGGGTTCCAGTCGCTGCTTGCCGTCAAAGGGGTCAATCAACGATTGGCTGACATCATGTACGATAATGATATTACCTCTGCCGCTGAATTGTCTGAGGCAGAGCCGGCGGCACTCGCTGAGATGCTGGAGGGCTTTACCCTGGAAGGCTGTCAGGCCTTGATTGAGGCGGCCAAAGCAGTGCCGAAGCCAAAGGCGGAAGACGAGGAGCCTGGCGTTGATGAGGGTTTGTCGGCCTCCCCAGCCCACGAGGCTTAGAAAGGGTCGTCAAATCAGTATGGCCTGTCCGGTTCGGACCTGTTTGGGCTGTGGTACTAAGGCCAACAAGAACGAACTCGTTCGTTTAGTCGTCTTAGACGGAGTCCTGGTGGCAGATGGTAAGGGCTTGCTGCCCGGGCGAGGGGCCTATTGTTGCCGGAATGCTGGGTGCTATCAGCGACTCGTGAAGCAGCGGAAGAAACTGGCTTGGGCCTTGCGCTATCAGGAGAAGGAAAAGGTGGGGCTTCTGGTCGTGAGTCAGGGGCTTGAAGCTGAGTTTGGTTGTTTGGTTGATATGTCCTGATCCCCAAGGAGTATTCAAGGTTGGAATAAAGGATAAAATTTTTTACGAAGACTTGCTTTTGGCAAGGCTTCATTAGATGTGTAGATACGTGGGAGTTCGTCGAATGAAGGTCAGGGTTTACGAGTTGGCTAAAGAAGTAGGCATGGATAGCAAGGTGCTGGCGGCCAAGCTCATAGAACTTGGGTATGATGTGAAGACATACAGCTCGGCAATGGACGAGTCTGTTGCCGATGATATTAGAAAGCGGTTACTGTCTACTCATACCGAGGTTCAGGAAAAAAGGATACAGGCCACGACTGGAGGCACCACGATCATCCGTCGGCGGACAAAGGCAGTGCCGAATATGGACCTGCAGGCCGTGGAACAAGCCTATGCCGAGGCCGAGGCGCAAGCGCCGATTGTTGCACAGGCTACGTCGAGGTCGCCTGTGCCCACTGAAGAACGTGCGCCCGAGGTTGAAAAACAGGACGCTGTTCAAGCCCCCCATGGCGGGGGCGGCGAGACTGCCGCAGTCAAACGGGCCGGGACCAGGGGAGAAGCCGTTGCCCCTGAGCACGAGATCATGTCCCAGGCAGAGTCGGAAACTCAGGCATCTTCAAAAACTGAGCAAGAGTCGGAGGCGGAAGTCGCACCTTTGGACGATCTGGAAGGTGAACTGGACAGCCAATCCCAGCAGACTGTGCAGGTTGATAATGCCCGGAAGGGGTTTGCCAGGGTAATCAAGCGGGCTGCCATCCAGATCCCGATCGAAGTGCCCAGGACTGTAGCTCCGAGGCGTCCTGCCGTGCCGGTCAGACCTTCAAACGCGCCAGTCAGGCCCAGAACGACGACTGGAGGTGCTGCCCCAGCAAAGCCGACAACCGCCGCTAATGGTGGTGTTGAAGACGGTGCTGGCAAGGGCCATAAGGCCAAGCGTTTTGTTAAATTCACCCACGCCGCAGAACCTGATGCCCGTGCCAGGAAGGGGGGGCTCAAGAAAAAGGGTTTTGCCGATGTCGATATTGAAGATGTCGCCATGGCGGGTGGCGGACGTTTTGCCGCATCGCTTAAGATTGGCCGCGGTGGACGTGGTGGGGGGAAAAAAGTCAAAGGTGATAGCGGGCAGGGTGCCGGCGAGACCAAGGCGATCAAGAAGCGGATTATCGTGCATGACACCATCACCATCGGGGATTTGGCGCACCGGATGGGCATCAAGGTCAGTGAGTTGATCGCCAAGTTGATGCGACTGGGGGTTATGGCGACTGTTAATCAGGCCCTTGACCTGGAAACGGCAACGCTGGTGGCCTCTGATTTTGGCTATGAAGTTGAGCTGGCCATGACCGATGAAATCAGCATCGTTAACCTTGAAGAAGAGGCGAGCGGCGGTGAGACGGTGTCTCGCCCCCCGGTGGTCACGGTGATGGGTCACGTCGATCATGGCAAGACCTCAATCCTCGACGCCATCCGCAATACAGATGTGGCGGCCGGCGAGGCTGGCGGCATTACCCAGCATATCGGCGCCCATTACGTCCGCTCTGCGGCTGGCGACGTGGTATTTTTGGATACACCGGGACATGCCGCCTTTACCGAGATGCGGTCCCGTGGCGCCCAGGTGACGGACGTGGTTGTCCTGGTGGTCGCCGCCGATGACGGAGTGATGGATCAGACCAAGGAGGCCATTAACCACGCCAAAGCGGCCAAGGTGCCCATCGTGGTGGCGATTAACAAGATTGACAAACCTAACGCCGACCCCATGCGGGTCAAGCGTGAGCTGTCCGAGTACGCACTGGTCCCTGAAGAATGGGGTGGTGATACCATATTTTGTGAAGTGTCAGCCAAGAAGAATATCGGGATCGATGGTTTGCTCGAGCAGATTTTGCTCCAGGCCGAGGTCCTCGAACTGCGGGCCGATCCCAAACGCCGCGCCCGGGGCCGGGTCGTTGAGGCCCATCTTCACAAGGGTCGTGGGCCTTTGGCCACGGTCTTGGTTCAGCAGGGAACGCTGCGCACCGGCGATGCCTTCGTTATTGGTGATTACTACGGCAAGGTGCGGACTTTGCTTGATGACAAGGGTAAGAAAATCGAGGAGGCAGGTCCGGCGATGCCGGTTGAGATCCAGGGCCTGAGCGGGGTGCCGATGTCCGGCGATGAGTTTATCGTCCTGCCTGACGAAAAGATGGCCAAGAATTTAAGTAACGAGCGGCAGATGAGAAGCCGGGAGTTGCAACTCGGCAAGGCCTCCAAGGTCTCTCTGGAAAATCTCTTTGACAAGCTGAAAGAGGGCGAGATGAAAGAACTCTTCGTCCTCATCCGTGCCGATGTGCAGGGGACGCTTGAGGCCTTTGGTCAGGCCCTTACCAATTTGGGCACTGAGCATATCAGGGTCAGGGTCCTGCATGAAGGTACCGGCACCATCACTGATTCCGACGTGCTGCTGGCCGCAGCCTCCAATGCCATTATCATCGGCTTCAATGTACGACCCAGCACCAAGGTGCAGGAGTTTGCCAAGAACGAAAACGTCGACATCCGCTTCTATGATGTTATATACCACGCCTTGGATGATATCCGCCTGGCCATGGTTGGCATGCTTGACCCAACCTTTGTTGAGCGTGTCCTGGGGCATCTTGAGGTGCGGGAGACCTTCAGTGTCCCCAAAGTAGGCACCATTGCTGGCTGTTATGTGACTGACGGCAAGATTGAGCGTAATGCCAAGGTGCGCCTGCTACGCGAAGGCGTGGTAATCTTTACCGGCAATCTCGCCTCCTTGCGACGATTCAAAGATGACATGAAAGAGGTCCTGACCGGCTATGAATGCGGCGCCGGGATTGAGAATTATAACGATATCAAGGTTGGCGATATCCTGGAAGCCTTTGTCATGGATGAGGTCGCGGGCAAACTATAAGTCCGTGTTGAATGAGCTATGGCCGCGCCTCGAAAAGCAAAGACCAAATATGCCGTCCCTGAACTAGGACGTTCTCCAAACCGTCGTCCGACTCGGGTGGCGGAGGCCATTCGGGGCGAACTGGCGCTGCTCTTTCTGCAGAAGGTCAAGGACCAACGCTTGGTCGGGGTGTCAATTAACCAGGTTGAAGTCACCCCGGACATGCGGTCGGCTTTTGTCTATTTCAGTTGCCCGGCAGAGGGGGAACTGAAGACGATTGAGGCGGGTCTGGCCAGTTCGCGCGGGTTTATGCGCAGTTATCTTGCCAAGATATTGAATCTGCGATATATGCCGGAACTGTTGTTTAAACATGACTTGTCGGCGGTTCGGCAAGCGGAGATGGACCGGATACTTCGGGAGATTGCCAATGAGCGCCAATCAGTTGAACGAGATAGTCAGGGCGATCCAGAAAGCTAGCACCATTCTGGTCGCAACGCATGTCTTTCCTGACGGCGATGCCTTGGGTTCGCAGCTTGGACTGAGCAATATCCTTGAGGGCATGGGGAAGAAGGTTATTCGCTACAGCGAAGAGCCGGTCTCCTATCTCTATGATTTTTTACCGGAGTGCGACAAGCTGGTCTGCGTATTGCCCGATCTGACCAAAATTGACTGCGCGATTGTCTTGGATTGTGGCGATTGCTACCGGCTTGGCAAGGCCCTTGAGGCGTTGCTAACTATTCATCCAACGATCGTCATTGATCACCATGCCGGACACAAGGATTTTGGTGATCTCCGGTGGGTCCATTCCGGGCGGGCCTCCACTGGCGATATGGTCTATGAACTTGCTAAGACATTAGGTGCCGATGTTTCTTTTGATGCCGCCTATTGTCTGTATGCCGCTATTGTCTCGGACACAGGTTCTTTCAAATATGCATCCACTACAGGAGAAACGTTTGCAATAGCCGGGGAGCTGGTGGCCAAGGGGGTAAACCCTGAGCAGGTGGCGGCTAAACTCTTTGATAATTTCACCGAAAGTCGGCTGCATCTTCTGCAGGCGGTTTTGTCAACCCTGGAGCTGTGCGCCGAGGGCAGGTTGGCCATGATTACCGCTACTCAGGCGATGTTTGAGATGAGCGGGGCCAGGCCGGAGGACACCGAGTCGTTTATCAATTATCCCCGTTCCTTGACTTCGGTTAAGGTGGCGGTCTTTTTAAAGGAAAAGGAAGGGACCATCAGCGTCAGTATGCGCTCCAAAGGGAGCCAGTACGATGTCGCCGAAGTGGCCCGAAAACTTGGCGGCGGTGGCCACCGCAATGCGGCTGGATGTAAATTCCGCAATGGTGAAACTTTGCAAGAGGCCCGTGCTCAGATTCTTGCCCTATTGTTGCCCTTAGTCGAGATCTAACATACTGGAAGCCTTTTTGAAATTGTAGGCCGTGGATGGCGCATTATTTGTGAAACAAAAGTGTTTGAAACGGGAGTGTTTTTAGTCGATAAACCGGTTGGTCCGACATCATTTCGCATAGTGCAGCAGGTACGTCGTGCCCTGCAGATCAAAAAAGTCGGACATACCGGCACCCTGGACCCGTTTGCCTCAGGTTTATTGATTATCTGTGTTGGACGTCCTGCCACCCGAATGATTCCGCGTCTGATGGATGGAGATAAGGTCTACGAGGCGAAGTTGAAGCTCGGTGTTGAAACTGACACCTTGGACCTTGAGGGTCGGGTGCTTGCAGCGTGTCAGGTTCCAACCTTGGATATGATTATGGTCGAGGATTGCCTTGGGCGCTTCCGGGGTGAACAAATGCAGGCCCCGCCAGCATTTTCGGCAGTCAAGCACGAGGGGAAGCCTTTGTATCAATACGCTCGGCAAGGCATAATCATCGAAAAAGCGGCCAGGCCAGTGCTGATTTCCGAGTTGACCTGCACAGACTTAGGGGGGGATACGATGGGGATCAGGGTTCGTTGCAGTAAGGGCACTTACATCCGTACTCTTGCTGCTGATATCGGTCGGGCCTTAGGGTGCGGCGCCCACTTGACGGCGTTGCGTCGACTGGATAACGGGCCATTTTCCATAACCGCCGCCCTGCCAGGGACGATTTTGGAGGACAGGGAAGCAGCCAGGTCTGCCTTGCTGGCCCAATTTCTATCAATCGAGGAGATTGATCTGATCTTGCGGCAAGGGGAGATGGGCAGGGAAGCCTCACCCCCTGATCACTGATTTATGGTTCTTATAAAAAACGCCACCGGTTGTATTTGAAGTACAATTGTTAACAATTTGATCACAACATTATAGAAACAATGGAGGTCTACCGTGACACTGCAAGCAGAACAAAAACAAGAAATTATTGAAAAATTTGGTCATCATGAAGGCGATACAGGTTCCCCGGAGGTGCAGATCGCCCTATTGACTGGACGGATCACTTATCTGACGGAGCATTTTAAGGCCCATAAAAAGGACCATCACTCTCGACGGGGCCTGCTGAAGATGGTCGGACATCGCCGCCGGTTGCTGACCTACTTGAAGAGCAAGAAGGTCGAGCGTTATAGAGAAGTTATTCAGGCGCTTGGCATTCGTAAATAAAGGTGCACTAATTTCCTGATTGGCAGGAAAAATCATGGTGAGTCACGGTCACGGTGAAGGAGTTGGGGCGGATGAACGTCTTTCCTTCACTCTGACTAAGTGATCTCACAATACCGCTTACGGAAAGGCGCAGGTTGGTTCTGGCTTTTTTGAGGACAAGGGCGCCGGGCGGCAACAGGAGAAATGATGTATAAAAAAGTAGAGACTGAAATTGGTGGGCAAAAACTCACCATCGAAAGTGGAAAATTGGCCAAGCAGGCTAATGGTTCAGTTCTGGTGACTTACGGAGAAACCGTGGTGCTGGTTACAGCCACCGCTGCGCCTGAACCTAAGGTGGACATAGATTTTTTCCCGCTGACCGTGGAATATCAAGAGCGTTTGTATGCGGTTGGCAAGATCCCTGGTAGTTTTTTTCGCCGGGAAATTGGCCGCCCCAGTGAAAAAGAGACCCTGACCAGCCGTTTTATTGACCGTCCTTTACGGCCATTGTTTGCCGATGGTTTCAGTAATGAGACCCAGGTCATTGCCACGGTCTTGTCCATGGACCAACAAAATGACCCGGACGTCCTCGCCATTGTCGGCGCTTCTGCCGCCCTCGGGCTCTCAGATATCCCTTTTCTAGGCCCTATCGCCGGTATTCGAGTAGGCTCGGTCGATGGAACTTTGATCCTGAATCCCACCAAGAGCCAGCTTGAAGCCTCAAGGCTTGACCTGATCGTTGCCGGTTCCCGCCAGGCAGTTGTCATGGTTGAAGGCGGCGCCGATCATTTGTCGGAGCAGGAAATCCTGGATGCCATCTATTTTGGCTTTGCTGGGTTACAGCCTCTCTTAGACATCCAGGACGAACTGCGGACCGCACTCGGTAAACCGAAGATGGTCGTTCAGGCCCCGGTCATCAATGAAGCCTTGCTCGCCAGGATTACCGCCATGGCTGGCCAGGACATGGAAAAAGTCACCTCCACCGCCGACAAACAGGAACGTTCCATCGCCTATCACGCCCTTGAGAAAAAGGTGCTTGTTCAATTAGTCGAGGACGAGACAGTCTCCATGAAGGAGGCGAAAGCTCTGCTGTACAGTCTGAAGAAGACGGTGATGCGGGGCCATATTGTCAAGAACAAGTCACGGATTGATGGCCGCCGCATGGATGAGATCAGACCGATCAGTGCCGAGGTTGGCGTCTTGCCCCGGGTGCACGGATCATCGTTATTCACGAGGGGAGAGACCCAGGTCATCGCCACTGCGACCTTGGGCAGCGGTGATGATGAGCAACGGGTTGAATCGCTTTACGGCATGGCCTTTAAGCCCTTTATGCTGCATTATAATTTCCCGCCCTATTGCGTGGGAGAAGTTCGGGCCTTGCGCGGACCGAGTCGTCGCGATATTGGTCATGGCGCCTTGGCCACCCGTTCTATTGCAGCGGTGCTGCCGGACCGGGAGCAATTCCCTTACACCATCCGGGTGGTTTCTGAAGTCACGGAGTCCAACGGGTCTTCTTCCATGGCCACGGTCTGCGGCGGCATCCTGGCCTTGATGGATGCCGGTGTGCCGATCAAGGAGCCGGTCTCCGGTATCGCCATGGGCTTGATCAAGGAGGGTGAAGATATTGTTATCCTGTCAGATATCCTGGGTGATGAAGATCACTTAGGGGATATGGATTTCAAGGTTACCGGCACGGCGACCGGGGTGACCGCCCTGCAGATGGATATCAAGATTGATGGGGTCTCCCGAGAAATTATGAGCCGGGCACTGGAACAGGCAAAGTCTGGCCGCCTCCACATCCTGGGAGAAATGAAACTGGCCTTGGCGCAGTCACGGCCAGAAGTTTCCGCCTACGCGCCCAAGATTGTCACCATGACCATCAACCCGGACAAGATCAGAGATCTGATCGGCCCTGGCGGCAAGGTCATCAAGGGCTTGTCTGCCGAGTTTGATGTCAAGATCGACGTCAATGATAACGGTGAGGTCACGATCTTTGCGCCCAACGGCGAGGTGGCGGCCCAGGTTGAGGCCCGGGTGCAGGGCATCACAGCTGAGCCTGAGATCGGCCAGATCTATGAGGGAACCGTGGTCAAGGTTGTTGATTTCGGCGCCTTTGTCCAGATCATCCCTGGCGTTGACGGCTTGGTGCATATCTCTGAACTCGCCAACAAGCGGGTGGAGAAGGTCACAGATGTGGTCAAGGAAGGCGACAAGATCAAGGTCAAGGTCCTTGAAATTGATCAGCGCGGCAAAATACGGTTGAGCCGTAAGGCCCTCCTCGAAGGCTAGGTTTAGCGGTTTGCGAGACAACGGTCAGGCACTCAGAAATCTTGAGTGTCTTGGCCGATAATTCCATGGACTGTTGAACTCTGTATCATAATCAATGTACCAAAAAACGGTACTTCATAACGGGATCAGCCTGATTAGCGAACGGAGCTCGTCACGGACTGTTTCCTTCGGCATCTGGATCGATGTCGGCTCCCGGGATGAGGACCAGGATGGCGGCGGTTGCGCTCATTTTGTCGAACATATGCTGTTCAAGGGCACGGCCAGTCGTGATGCCGTCACCATCGCCCGTGAGCTTGACCGGCTCGGCGGTCAAGCCAACGCCTTTACCTCCAAAGAACACACCTGCCTGTACGGCACGGTCCTTGATACGCAGCTGCCGCAGCTTGTGGCCCTTCTTTCTGATCTCTTTTTACTTTCCCTCTACCCTGAGCACGAAATTGAGCGTGAACGGCTGGTTATCCTCCAGGAGATCGGCATGGCACTCGATACCCCGGAGGATTTGATCCACGACCTCTTTGCCGGGGTGATGTGGGAGGGGCATCCCTTGGGACGACCGGTGCTGGGGCAGCCCGAGGCCATCGCCACCATGACCCGTGAGCGACTCCAGAAATTTATCCGCCGGGGCTATGTCCCGGGAAGGGTGCTGATTGCGGCAGCAGGCAATGTTGATCATGATGCATTAGTCGGTATGCTTTCGGCCATGAGTTATTTAGCAGCCACCACCCATGTTGATGAGGTTTTACCCAGGCTCGCCCCTGTTGCCCTTTCGCCCAGAATTTTTGTCCAGCCTAAACGCCTGGAGCAGGCCCATGTCCTGCTTGGTGCCTATGGCCCTCCAGCCAACACCGAATCACGCTATGCCCTGGCCTTATTGAGTACTGTCCTGGGCGGCAATATGAGTTCCCGGCTCTTTCAGGAGGTCCGTGAAAAACGAGGGCTGGCCTACTCCATCTATTCCTTTGTCGATGGCATGAGTGATTCTGGCGCAGTTGGCATCTATGCCGGCATCGGTCACGAGACGGTCAACGAGGTCATGGAGCTGATTTCTGT
>JANNQL010000022.1:0-11884 GCA_031400755.1 Pseudomonadota bacterium
AAAGACCAGCGCCCGTTCGGGCCGCTCGTCGAGCAACGCCGCGGTGGCGCCCAGCATGAGCAGAACCGTGTCGCCGGGACACGTCGAGAGCGCGTCTTCCGCAAGCGGCAGGAACCCCGAGCCAATCCCATCCATGGGCGACAGCACCCCATGCAGGATGTGGTACACACCCTGAAAGGCGCCCGTCTTCTCAATCGCCATCAGATCACCCGGCCCTTCCACCACACAAACGATCTGAGCGTCCCGCCGGGAATCACTGCAGATCAGGCATGGATTGGTCTCGGAAAAGGCGAAGCAGGAATCACAGAGGCGGATAGCGCCATGCAGATCGGCAAGGTCACTGGCCAGGCCTTGGGCCTCAGCCTCTGGCCGTCGCAAGATATGCAGGGCCAGACGAGTGGCCGTCTTCCTGCCAATCCCCGGCAGGCGTTCAAAATCCTGTATAAGGCGGGCCAAGGCCGCCGGCACGACTTCCATAAATCATCCTTGCTAACTATCCAGCAACACCACATCTGCTTTGTCATAGGCCTGCTCGCATAGCGCTGCTATAGCTCGCAGACCTATTCCGCGCATCTGCGGCGCTGCTGAATAGTTACGGTTGGGGGGTATGCACGTTTTCGTTTTTGGCTGGATAGTTATCATCCTTGCAGACTGGGGGAGGTCAACGACTCCTGGGACCGGTCCTGATTCCTGCAACCCGGCCACCCAAAACTTCCAGGGCTATCTGCACCCGCGGATCATTGGCCAGGGCGCGACGCTCTTCCTGAGGCTGGTCCAGGTCGCCTCCACCGCTTTCACCGGCCACCACAATCCGGACAGCCAGCTCTTTCTGAAAAAAATCCTGGGCAAATTCCGTCAGTAGCTTACGGTTGTCCGCTTCCTGAAGAATGAGGCATTCTGACGATTCATCATACTGGAAAATGAGCGCGCCATCTTCTTCAGTCACCTTGTCCGCCCGGCTCAAGGTGCCAGCCATCCATTTTTTACGATCACGAACATGGTCTAGAAAGGCATCCCAATCCCGCTGAACGTCCATGATCTTTGGCTGAGGTGCCGAAGGTACCGGCCCAACGGGCAGAGGGACCGCTGTCTCATCCACCTCTTCCTCGCCCTGATCACCATCGCCAAACCCATCAGGTCTTGGCCCCTCGTCAGTAACTGAGTTGAGTTCGTTAACAGGGGTGGTTGAATGGACCAACAAGGTTGCAGGGCTGGATGCCGGCTCGATTATCGGCGACAGATGCGCCTCTTGAGGCCTCGTCTGCACGATGCTGGGCTGGTCGGCTACCGGAAGCGGCTCCCGAACCGCAGGGGCCAACGGCACCGGTTCCGGCTGACCGGCAAGCAGGGAATCCAGGCGCGACAGGAGAGAGGAAAGCGGCGCGATGGTGCCGGCCTGCACCGCCTTGACAAAGAGCATCTCCAGTACCATGCGGGGGTGGGCGGCGTATTGCATCTCTTCGACCCCTTTCATCATCAGGTTGAAGACGCTGCTCAAAGTTTCGAGGGAATAGCGGCTGGAGATCTCCTTGACCAAGTCCATCTCCTGCTCGGAGATATCAAGGATGGCCGCCGGGGTCTTGCTGGTCTTACCAATCAAAAGCGCCCGGCAGAAAAAAAGCAACCCGTGGGCAAAGCGCTTCAGGTCCATACCCTGGCTGTATGTCTCATTCAAGAGAGAGAGGGCCGCTGCCAGATCGGCTGCCAGGAGCGCGGCTGCAATATTGGCAAATATGCGACGGTCCACCAGACCGAGGACCAAGCGCAGGTCCTCTTCGGTAACCGTATCGCCGCCGAATGAAAAGATCTGGTCCAAGAGACTCAAACCATCACGAACACTGCCATCGGCCTCGCCGGCGATAATGTCCAAGGCAGCTTGGCTGATCGTCACCCCTTCCCGACCGGCAATGCTGCCGAAAAACTCGACCAGGACCTTAAAAGACACCCGTTTCAGCTCATAGCGCTGACAGCGGGACAGAATGGTCACCGGCACTTTGTGGATCTCGGTGGTGGCGAGCATGAAAAACACATGCTCAGGCGGCTCCTCCAGGGTCTTCAACAGGGCGTTGAAGGCCTCGGTGGTCAGCATGTGAACTTCATCAATAATGACAACCTTGAAGCGCTCCTGGACCGGCATGAAGCGGATATTTTCCTTCAGGTCGCGAATCTCCTGAATACCGCGATTGGAAGCGCCGTCAATCTCGTGCAGATCCATGGCGTTACCGGCCACGATCGCTTCGCAGGCAGGACAACGGTCGCAGGGCGCCTCGGATTGATTGTGGCAGTTGATGGCCTTGGCCATGATACGGGCGATGGTGGTCTTCCCTACCCCGCGAACGCCGCTGAAGATCATGGCATGGGCGACCCGGTTGCGGCGCAGGGCGTTCTGCAGAGTGCGAACGACCGGCTCCTGACCGACTATGTCTTCAAATTTCTGGGGACGCCATTTCCTGGCAAGGACGCGATAGGACATTAGTCTCTTTGCGGTTTACTTGGACAATTTCTGATCAAAAAATTGCGTAAAACGGTGCCGGTAATGGATTACAGCTCTCCAGAGACTTATCCAGTTTATCTGGGTTAGGAACTACCGGCAAATAGAAGAAGGGGATAAAAAAAAGATAGCCAGGCACCCCCGCGGCACATAAAGGGGATCATTACCGTTGCTTCCTTCCGGACCTGGCGGGGTTCATGAGTCTTTATTGCGCGGGACCCGGCTATCAAAAATAAACCTTTGGCGGAGAGGGAGGGATTCGAACCCTCGGTACGTTGCCGTACACACGCTTTCCAAGCGTGCTCCTTCGGCCTCTCGGACACCTCTCCTAAATTCCATTAACTGGGCGCTTGGCGCCCGCTGCTTACTGGAATGTCAACTTGGGCAAAGCCCCTAGTCAGGACGCATGCCGAGTTAAGAAAGTACCATATACAATCAAATGGGCTGTTTGCAAAGAGGAAATTCATTGGGCATGGATTTTGTCAATCGCAGCCTTTACCCTCCTTGGGAATGCGCGGTGGAACTGAAAAAAAGCGGCTGTGCATTTTGGGCCATTCGGTTATTTTATAAGTTCATTTCTGGTTTACTTGCGACAATTTATGATCAAAAAGATGGCGTAAACCAGTACCGAAAAGGTATTACAGCCACAAGTGCCGAGGCCCTTATAAAGAGGAACCCATGATAGACGTCGAACAGACCATCTCCCTGATTCAGGAGTTAATCCGCATTCCTAGCGAATCGTCCGGCCAGACCGAGACCGCTGCTGCCTGCCCGGAAAAAGCCTTGGTCACCCATCTTGCCGGACTCTGCTCAACACTCGGCATTACCCATGAAGTCCAGGAGGTCAAGCCAGGCCGCGAAAACTTTATCGCCCATTTCCCGACCCCCGGTGCGCCAAGGCTCCTGATCGTCGCCCACCTGGATACAGTCAGCGCCGCCGGCATGGCTGGTCCCTTTCTTGGTATAATCAGCGATGAACGAATCTGGGGCCGCGGCGCCTGCGACGACAAAGGCCCTCTGGCCACAGCCCTGAGCACCCTGCTGCAATTGCACGAGCAGCACCAGCAATTACGCTATGACGTGACCTTCGCCGCCACGGTTGACGAGGAGTGCAGTCTGGCCGGGGCCGCCGCCCTGAAGAGACAAATTGCCGCCTGGGACCTGTGTCTCTGCCTGGAACCGACCAATCTCAAAATTGTCAAGGCCCACAAGGGGGTCTACCGCTGCCTGATCACGGCCCTAGGCAAGGCGGTTCACTCCTCGACCCCGGAACTGGGCGAAAACGCCATTATAGGCATGATCGAGGTCATTCACGACCTGCAAATCTTTGGCTACCGGCTCTCCCGAAAAAAGAATCCCGACCTGGGCAAGGCAACGCTTGCCATCACCCAGATCAAGGGCGGCACCTCCATCAACACCATCCCGGACCGTTGCGAGATCTCAGTGGACATCCGCCTGCTGCCCGAACATCACCCGCCGCTGGTCGGCAGCGCCATCCAGCAATTGATCGGGACCCGAGGCACGGTTGATGACCTCTTCATCGCCCGGGGCATGCAGACCGACATGGACAATCCCTTGATCCGGGAATTCCAGCAAGCGCTACGGGCCACTGGCCACCCCGAAGAGGCGGTCACCGCCGGTTACGCCACCGACTGCTCAGAACTGCACGACAATGGTCCCTGCATCATCTGGGGGCCGGGCGACATCAGTCAGGCCCATCAACTGGACGAGCATATTGAAATCAGCCAGATCGAGGCGGCCTGCGAAGTGCTGGCGGCCTTTCTCTGCGAGCCTATTCATCCTTAAATCGAATTACTCAGGAGTGATCCCTTCGACGACTCCGAACACAGCTCTTCGACGTTTCATGTGAAATTTCATCTCAAAGAGCTGACGGGGGGAAGATCATAGAAGATCAGTAATAGGCATAAATTTGGTTATTTTTAGGATGTGATTGAGGACATCATGAACGCCTAACTCAGCGGACGACGGCCACTGAACTTGCCGCGAATAGCGCAACGCACTCCCCGCCGCCTGGCTGACTACTTGTTAGCTGCAGAAGATACGATTATGCGTGAGCGGCTTTGTTCAATATTTCGGCGGCCCATTGGTTCAGGCTTTTACCTGCTGATTCTGCGGAGGCGGCAACAGCCGCATGGATTTCGGCGCTGACGCGGATAAGGAGCTTGCCGGAGTACGGTTTGTTTGGCCGTTGACCAAGTGCTTCACAGGCCGACAGGTAGCCGTCAACGGCTTCCTGGAAAGAGTTTTCCAATTCGCTGACCGTTTCTCCATGGAAGCCGACAATATCTCGTATCCCGATGATGTGGCCGACAAAAATGTGGTCTTCTGCGTCAAATTCAACACGAGCAGCGTAGCCCTTGTATATCATTCCGTTCATGGTTTTACCCTCAATTCTGTTAGAAAGTTACGGGCATCCTTTACCCGATACCGGAGCGCAGCCTTGTCAGGGTGTGGACGATGGAAGGTGACGCGGAGGCCATCCTTTTCAAAAGTGACCGTGGAACCATTCCCTTCCAAAACTCGGCAACCAATGGCTACCAGCAATGATTCAATTTCGCGCCATTCCATATTGCCGTTTACCTGTTCGGCGAATATGGCCTTCAGATTCTTCCTGTGTTTGCTATTCATGTTGGCAACATGATATCAAAATGTGTTAGCACTGTCAAAGAAAAACTAACGGGATGGCTAAGCGAGCCTGCGAGACTCAGAAAGGGCTGACAGACAAAAGCGCACTGCCACGCAGGAGATCATACTTCTGGCGACGCCATCTTCACTGATTACAAAATGGCCCCTTTAATGGCCTCGATCCCCAGCCGCTGCACGAAGCGGGCAGTGCGTTCCCGGGCATGGCCTTCGGCCTGATAATAGTGCAAAAACTTCAGCCCCAGGGCCTTTGCCTCCTCGCGCGACAGATCAACCGCCAGGACATCACCGATCCGCGGCCGGGCCCCGGCATTGCCGCCAACGATCACGGTCCAGCCTTTCGCTTTAGCAAAAAACCCCACATCCCGCAGATAGCTTTCGGCGCAGCACATGGGGCAGCCCGAGACCCCGACCTTGACCTTGGCCGGAAAACCCATGCCGGTCAAGGTCTCCTCCATCTCGGTACCCAAACCCAGCGAATCCCCCACCCCGAATTTGCAGACGCTGTTACCAGGACAGGCCTGGACATAGTGCAGACAAAGGGCCGTGGCCTGGCCGATGCCGATGCCCAAGTCCTGCCAAGCCGCTTCGATCTGATCTTTTTCCAGACCGACCAGGGCCAGACGCTGGCCCGAGGTGATCTTGACGATGGGGATCTTGTATTTCCGCACCACCCTGGCGATTGTCTCCAAAATTTCGGCGCTCACCAGGCCAACCGGGGTCTTGGGCACTATGGCGAAAGTCTTCTTGTCCCTCTGTAAAATCGCACCTTCTGGTTCCATGTCACTCATTGGCATCCTCACTTTTTTGTAGCTATCCAGCAGCACCACATCTGCTTCGCAGTCTCGCTTAAGCTCGCTTAGCTGTCATAGGCCTGCTCGCATAGCGCTGCTATAGCTCGCAGACCTATTCCGCGCATCTGCGGCGCTGCTGAATAGCTACGTTTTTTTTAATTTATAGTGCTCCACAACTCTACAAATCTAACTTTTTCTTTGCGCCGCCATCACTCTGGCTCATTCACATATTTATGGATATTCCGGGCCAGCTCAAGGCTGATCCCTGGAATCGCCGCCAATTCTTCCGGGGTGGCTTGCGCTACCCGCTGCAAACTGCCAAAGGCGGTGAGCAAGGCCTGGCGGCGGGCCGGGCCAATGCCGGGGATGGCGTCGAGTTGCGACCGCAGGGCATCCCGGCCTCGCCAACTGCGGTGGAAGGTAATCCCGAAACGATGGGCCTCATCCCTAATTCTCATGAGCAAGAGCAGGGCCTGGGAGTGCCGGGCCATGGCAATGGGGTTCTTGCGCCCGGGGACAAAGAGCTTCTCGCCTTCCGCTTCTTTCTCTTTGGCAATGCCGACCAGATCAAGCCGCTCGCTCAAATTCAGCTCCCGGACAACCTGCACCGCGACCTGCAACTGGCCCTTGCCGCCATCAACGACCAGGAGGTCCGGCAAGAAATCCTCGGCAATAGCCCGCGTCAGATGCCGCCTGAGCAGTTCGGTCATGGAGGCATAGTCGTCAGGCCCGGCCACCGACTGAATCTTATAGTGACGATAACGGGCCGCCTCCTTCTTGCCCTGCCAGAAACTGACCACCGCGCCCACCGACTGCTCCCCGCCCAGATTGGAGATATCAAGACAGATAATCCGCTCCGGCCCCTGCCGCAAGTGCAGGACGGACTGCAGGGTCTGGGCCATTGTCTGCCATGCCGAATCCTTGGTCAAATGGTCGATAATGGTCTGGTGAGCATTGCGGTTCGCCATGCTCACCAGACTCAGCAGGTCGCCCCGCTGCGGCAGCCGAATCGACACGCGACGCTGGCCCAGGTCAGAGAGCCACTCTGCAAGGACCTCACGCCCCTCCACCTCCAGACCGATGACGACCTCGCTCGGCACATAACGGTCAGCGTCATAGAACCGCTCCAAAACCTCAGCCAGCACCAGGGCATCCTCTTCAAATGGGTCAGACAGAAAGTAGTGGTGATGGCCGCTGATCACCCCGTCCCTGATCACCAGCACCGCCACGGCAACGCCTACCTCCTGCCGGGCAAAACCAAAGACATCCTGGTCGCGGTGATGGGCCGCCGCCACCACCTGCTTCTCCATAGTCTGGGTCAGGGCCCGAATCTTGTCACGCAAAAGGGCGGCCTGCTCAAAATCAAGCCCCAGAGCGGCCTGGCGCATCTGCTGATCGAGCCGCCGCACCAGCTCCTTGTTCTTGCCGGCCAGGGCCAAGAGCAGGTCGTCTACCATCTGGCGATAGACTTCTGGCGAGACCTTACCACCACACGGCGCCAGGCACCGGCTCATCTGATAATTGAGGCAAGGCCTTTGCCGCAACGGCAGCACCGCCCCCTTGCAACGGCGGAGGGGGAAAAGGGTGTTCAGGTGCCGGATGGTGTCCCACATGGCGGTCGGCGAAGAAAATGGACCAAAAATGGCCTGGTCCTTGACCCGTCGCCTGGTCACGACCAGACGCGGCCACTCCTCCCGCACGGTCACCATGATATAGGGGTAATTTTTATCATCACGCAGGATGATGTTGTACTTCGGTTTGTACTGCTTGATCAGAGAGGCCTCCAGGATCAAGGCCTCCTTCTCGGTAAGGGTGAGGATGGTCTCAATGCTTTTGGTCTTGCCGAGCATCACCGAGGTCTTGTTCTGGTCACGGTTGATGAGCGGCGTCGAATCATAGCGCTGATACGAGGCGAGGCGACGACGAAGGTCGCGGGCCTTGCCGACATAAAGGACCACCCCGCCGCCATCTTTCATCAGATAGACCCCAGGGCCATGGCCGATTGACTGTAGAAAATCAGCGGTCAAGATGGCGGGCTGTTTTGGCAAGGTGTCAGGCATGAGTTGGAATTATATAGTTAAACCGACAGAATTTCGCAAGTTTGCATCGTGCCCTTGTCAACGATCAAAAATAATACCATCAATCGCTCATCGTCAACAGTGGACATTACATTTTTAGAGTTTATCGCCTTAAGGCAAGCGCCTTGGCCCGCTATGCCACTGGCCAAGACAACCATGCTTTTCTATAAAATACCAGGCCTGTGACAGATAACATATTGCAATAATTATATTTACCATCACAATAAATGATTCCCCATATTTTTTGTTTGACCATTGTGCTTTCCCATGAAACATATTAAGATGTCAGGTCATTTAGAATTGAGCTTCATGCTCTACAGTTGTCGGCAACAATAAATGCAAAAAATTTAGGAGAAAAAAATGTCTGACATGGATCAACAAAACCACCATCGCGGCCCTTGGGGCCATATTATTAGAGGAATGTGGCGGTCACCGCTAGGTCTTTTAGGCGTTGCCCTGACCACGGTCAGCGCCACCCTGATGATTATCGGGCTCATCATCGAGCTCTTTGGACTCACCCATAATCCCTATGTACCGCTCCTCGCCTTCCTGATCCTGCCTGGGGGCTTTATCACCGGCCTGCTGCTGATCCCTGTTGCTGCTTACCTGCGCCGCCGTCAATGGCAAAAATTTGGAATCGCCAAGGACCACCTGCAGATCAACTTGAGCGATCACCGCCACCGCAAGATGGTGGTTGGCTTTATCTCCCTGACCGTCCTCTTTTTTGCACTGCTTACCGTTATCGGCTACTTTGGCTTTGAATTCTCTGACTCGGCTTACTTCTGCGGCAAGGTCTGCCATAATGTCATGGAGCCTGAGTACACGGTGTACGAGCGCTCCCCCCATGCCAAGATTGTCTGTATCGAGTGCCATATCGGCCCTGGGGCCCAGTGGTTTGTGCGCGCTAAGATTTCCGGACTGCGGCAGGTCCTGGCCGTGGCCACCAACAGCTACAGCCGACCGATCCCGGCCCCTGTCGAGCATCTGCGCCCTGCCCGTGACACTTGCGAACATTGTCATTGGCCGGAAAAATTCACCGGCAAGAAGGTCAAATCCTTCTACCATTTCACCAATGACAACCAGGCCGAATCAGAAAATACCGATATCGCCCTGCACATTGGCGGCCATAACAAGGTCACCGGGAGTTTCGAGGGCATCCACTGGCACGTCAGCAAAGACGTGGAAGTTAAGTACCTGCCCACCGATAATAAAAGACTGCAGATCGCCAAGGTCAAGATCACCCGCCCGGACGGCAGCATGGATGAATATGTCAAACCAGGCGTCGAGATTCCGGCCGAGGTCAACCAATCCGAAGACGGTGAAAAATCCGACTGGCGAATCATGGACTGTATCGACTGTCATAACCGTCCGACCCACACCTATGATCTACCAGAAGAACGGGTCGACTTTGGCCTAATCAGCAAAAAGATCAACCCTGAGATCATCGGGGTCCGTGAAGACAGCCTCAAAGTCCTCACCGCTGAATACAACAACAGGGAAGAGGCCGAGGCCCAGATGACCAACCGTCTGATCGAGTTGCAGACCAACCGTCAGGGCATCGACTATGTCAAGCGCTTTGACGCCGACCTCAGAAAGGCTGGCGCCTTCCTGCTGGAGTCCTATCTCGGCAATGTCTGGCCGGAGATGGGCATCAAGTGGGGCACTTATGGCTCGCACCTGGGGCACCAACGGGCCGAAGAAGGATGGGGTTGCTGGCGCTGTCACGATGAAGAGCATGCCAATGCCGAAGGAAAAACCATTTCGCAGAGTTGTGATATGTGTCATGACGAGCCGAAATAATTCAGTGCAGTCCGATCAAGATCTTGCATGAAGCTCCCTCTCCCTTGACGGGAGGGGGTTGGGGGGTGGGTGAAGTGGCAAACTGCCGGGTAGCAGCCAGCTCCCCCCCCACCCTAGCCCTCCCCCTCCAGGGGGGAGGGGACTCTGTTTAGTACCCCTCAAGGGGGTATTAAACAGAATCCTCGCTTAACGGGGATTCTGTCCAAGCCCCGAGCCACAACGGTCCGGGGCTTTTTTTATGGACGATTTTATGGAGAACCCAACTTGGCAAACGAACTGAACCAAACACTAGGCACCACTGATGTCCTCTGGCATCTGCACGATCTCTATCAGGGCACGGATGACCCGCGCATCAACGACGACCTCAGCCAGTGCCGGACCATGGCCGAGTCCATCCAGACCGAATTCAGCGGCCAGCTGGCCGCCCTTACCACCGTATCCCTGCTCGGTCTGGTCAGCCGCCTGGAGGCCCTGGCCATGCTCCGGGGGCGGCTCAGCACCTTTGCCTTCCTGAACTTCACCACCCAGACCCAGGATGCCAAGGCCGGCGCCTTTCTGCAAAAAATTCGCGAGGAAAGCAGCGCCATCGCTAAATTTACCATTTTCTTCGAACTGGAATGGAACGCACTCGATGAATCAATTGCCAGCCAATTACTGCATGACCCCGGCCTAAGGCGCTACCACCATTATCTCAAAAGCCTCAGGCGTTACGCCCCTCATCTCCTCAGTCATCAGGAGGAATCGCTGCTCATCGAGATGGCCCCGGTGGGTCGCGGCGCCTGGACCCTGCTCTTTGACAAGATCATGGGCCAGCTCAAGTTCGGGAGTGGACAGCGCAGCGAGGAAGAAGTGCTGGCCGATCTCTATGACGACGAACGGGCCGTGCGCATGACGGCGGCAGACGACCTGACCCAGGGCCTGAGCAGCCAGCTCCACATCCTGACCCATATCACCAACACCCTGCTGGCCGACAAGATGATCGACGACCGCCTCCGCCACTACCCCGGCTGGTTAAGCTCCATGAACCTCTATAACGAGGTCCCTGATGACACTGTCGCCGTCCTGGTGCAGGCGGTGACCAGCCGTTACGATGTCCCGTCCCGTTATTATCGTTTAAAGAAGCAACTCCTGGGATTGACTGAACTCTATGATTACGATCGCTACGCCCCCTTGCCCAACCTACCGGCCCAACAGGTAAACTGGGCGGATTGCCGACAGATGGTGCTTGCTGCCTTTGCTGGTTTTTCGCAGGAGATGGCGGAGATCGCCGAACTCTTCTTCACTAAGGGCTGGATCCATGCCCCCATCCAGGAAGGCAAGAGGGGCGGGGCCTTTGCCCATCCCTGCACCCCGGATGTCCACCCCTACGTCATGGTCAACTATACCGGCAACATCAGAGACGTCTCCACCGTGGCCCATGAACTTGGCCACGGCATCCACCAGTATCTGGCGGCGCCTCTAGGCTACCTGAACAGCGACACCCCCCTGGTGCTGGCCGAGACCGCCTCGGTCTTTGCCGAACTTATCCTCTTCAATCACCAGCTCAGCCTCTTGACCAAGCAGGCCGAACGCACCGCCTTTATCGCCCAGAAGCTCGAATCGATCTTCGCCACCGTCTTCCGCCAGGTCGCCATGAACCGCTTTGAAGAACTCTCCCATAATGCCAGAAAGTCAGAGGGCGAACTGTCCACCGAGCGCTTAAACGACCTCTGGCGCCAGAGCCAGCAACCCATGTTCGGCGACAGCGTCACCCTGACCGATGGATACGCCATCTGGTGGTCATATATCCCTCATTTCCTCAACACCCCAGGCTATGTTTACTCCTATGCCTTTGGCGAACTCCTGGTGCTCGCCCTCTACAACCTCTACCTTAAGGACAAGGCAGCCTTTGTCCCCAAATACCTTGAACTGCTGAAGGCCGGCGGCAGCGATTCCCCAGACAAACTGCTACAGCCCTTTGGCATTGACTTGAACGACCCGACCTTCTGGGCCGGCGGACTGCATGTCATTGACGGGATGCTACGGCAGATTGAGTAGGGGCACGACATGTCGTGCCC
>JANNQL010000023.1:0-1761 GCA_031400755.1 Pseudomonadota bacterium
ACCATCACCACCAAGGAGAACCTGTCCGAGGTCCAGGACACTGATCTTATCAAGGCGGTCATGGAACTCAAGTCCAGGGAGACCGCCTATCAAGCCGCCCTGTCTGCCGCCTCCAAGACCATGCAGCTCAGCCTGGTTGATTATTTATGATGAGCGCAGTATAGTCCCCGCCAATCAGACATAAAAGGCAGACTATACGAGGAGGGTTTTCTTATGCTGATCCTGACCAGGAAGGTTGGAGAGGCCATTGTCATTGATGAGCATACCACCGTGCGCCTTTTGGAAATCAAAGGCGGCCAGATCAAGTTGGGGGTCGAGGCGCCAGGCCACATTGCAGTCCACCGGGAAGAGGTCTTGCTCCGCATCTTGGAAGAAAACCGCAAGGCAGCCGCGAGCGAACCCACCACCGATCTCGACGGCATCTCCCGGCTCCTGCATAAAAAAAGCATCCCCAAGGCCGCCGCCAACGATTGATTCGCCCGCACGACCGACCGTAGCAGGGACGTAAAAAGCCCCCACTCAAGAAAAGTTACAGCCAGGGCCACCGCAAGGCCCATCACTACCATGCCTCATCCCAAACCATGACAACCACAATCAAGACCAGCAGATTCGGCAGCCTCGACATCAACGAGGACAAAATCATCACCATGACCACACCGTTTCTGGGCTTTGCAGAGGAACGGCAATTTATCCTCCTGCCCCATGGCCCTGGCTCGGCCTTCTGGTGGCTGCAGGCGGTAGACAACCCCAATCTCGCCTTTGTCGTCATTCAGCCTGCCGTCATCAACCAAGAGTACCACCCGGCCATCCCCCCTCATTGCCAGCAGGAGCTACAGGCCGCAGACCAAAACGACTTGGAAATCCTGGTCATTCTGACCATCCCCAAAGGCCAGCCTGAGGCGATGACCGCCAACCTGCTCGGCCCGTTTGTCCTCAACCCAGTCAAAAAAATCGCCAAACAGATCCTCCTTGACCCGTCCCAATACGACCCCTGCTGGCCGGTCATGAAAGGCTGATGGCTAGCATCTCGAAACCCCACAAACAAAAAAGGCGTTGAACCCTTAGGTTACAACGCCTTTTTTGTTTGCAAGAAAAACAGTCTATCTATTGGCCGGGGAGTCCACTTTCAGACAACAGGTTCATCAGCATCTTGTCAGCTACCCGATAGGGATCGACCTGATACTCACCGCGCTCTATTTGTTCTTTCAAGGCCTGGACGCGATCCATCCGCACGTCCGGCGTATCCTGAATTATCATCTTCATTTTTTGGACATCAATAGAGCTGGCAGACAATTCGACCTTATCTGTCCCGGTTGCAGCCGCAGTGGCATCAACGGTCGACCTGTCCTTCGCCTTCTGAACCCTATTCTCGGCTTTTATCTGCGGTACAAAATCTGTGATCTTCATACCGGCCTCCCTGCATACAGCGATACATTTATTTATCTAAAGCGACTGGCCCATCCTGGGCCAATCCGCAGCCAAAACCTAAAACACCTTTCTCTAATTACCATATCGGCTAACGAAAAACAAACTTAAATCTTTATTTCACGGAAGCTGCCAAGCCAAGCATCAAAGCACTGATCGGCAGCTCGCTGAAAATCTTTAAGGTTTCGTTAAAAAAATTACTGAGATGAAATCAGTCGTGTCCGGTTAGGATTTTGCAGCAACGGCTCATGTACCCCAGAATCGACACTTAGTGCCCCTTCCCCCTGGTTTCAGGGGGATGGTTGGGATGGGGGTTTTTCACTGAGGCGTGCCCCC
>JANNQL010000024.1:0-35336 GCA_031400755.1 Pseudomonadota bacterium
CTCGGTATTGCTTTTTCTCCTGCTAGTCAGGCTGACCAACGCCAGGTGGCGTAGCGCGCTGGTTGCGGCCCTCTTTGCCCTGCACCCTTTACATGTCGAGTCAGTCGCCTGGGTGGCCGAACGAAAGGATGTGTTGAGCACCCTGGGCTGGCTGCTGACTGTCTGGACATATGCCTCCTGGGTGGAGGATCGATCCTCCTGGAAAAGGTACGCCCTGGTCTTGGCTTGTTTCACGGCAGGTCTGATGGCCAAGCCGATGCTGGTCACCTTGCCGGTTATCCTGGTGCTCTTGGACATCTGGCCATTGAATCGGCTGCCGCTTGATTTTGGTCCAGGTCAATTGACCAAGACCGGCATGGCCATTGTCCGGCTGGTGCTTGAAAAGATTCCGCTGTTGCTGATCGCCTTGGGCTCAAGCGTGATTACGGTCATGGCGGAGATGAAGATCGGCACGGTCAGCTCAGTTGAGCAATTTTCGATGTCGGCCAGGGTGGCGAATGCCATTGTTGCTTACGGCAGTTACCTGGTGAAGACCGCGTGGCCTGCGAAACTCCATCTGCTCTATCTCTACCCAGACCATATCCCTGGCTGGCAGGTGGGCGGATCACTGGCCATGCTGTTTTTGATCACCCTGTTCTGTCTGTTGACAATAGCCCTCCATCCCTATCTGTTGGTGGGCTGGGGTTGGTATCTCATATCCTTGCTGCCGGTGATTGGCTTGGTGCAACTCGGGGCAAGCCCGATCGCCGATCGTTTTACCTACGTTCCCCTGATCGGGATTTTTATCATGATAGCATGGGGTGGCGGCGCCTTGCTTAAACGATGGCAAAGCCGACTTTTCTGGCCGGCCATGCTGGCAAGTTTGTGCTGGCTGGCGCTTCTCTCGGCTGTATCCTACCGGCAGATAAGCCACTGGCGGGGCAGCAAGTCGCTTTTCGGTTATGTCTGGGAGGTGGACCCAGGCAATTATGAGGCCGCAATCCAACTCGGTGATGAGTATCGGGATACGGGGGAGTTTGACCAGGCGCTTTACTATCTGCACGAGGCGGCACGGCTCGCGCCCTGGAGTCATGAGGCCTATGGCGACTTGGGGTACGCCTATGACAAAATGGGCCAGTTTGAGGAGGCGACCCGCTGTTATATTGAGGCAATCCGGCTTGAGCCAAGCTTTGTGATTGCATATGATCACTTGGGGCTCATTGGGGTTAAACAGGGCAATCTGGACATGGCGAAATTCTATTTCGGCAAATCCTTGGAGTATAATCCTTATGATCCCAAGGTCTGGATGAATTACGGCCTTGCCTTGTATCTAGATAATCAGTTGACCGAGGCCGCCAGCTATTTCTCCAGGGCGGCCGAGGCTGACCCGCAATCAGCTGATGCCCATAACGGTTTGGGTTTGGTTTACATGAAAGAGGGGCGGATGGCTGAGGCGATCAAGGAGTTTCAAGCCGCCTTGCAGATTAACCCTGACTATGAACATGCCAAAGTAAATCTGCAGAAAGCCAGAGAGGCGCAGGCGGGAAAACAACCCTAAGGGCTTTTACTAAAGGCGTCGGTGGCGGCAATGACATTAATGACATTGGCTGTTTGCGGGTCAAATAATACCGCAAGGTTTGCCTGCCGGTACACCAGGACCCTGTCTCCCGGCTCGGCCAGGATGAATGGCGCAAAGGGCGCGGGGTCGGTGACCAGCTGGACGGTGGGGACTTCATCCTTGGGGATATAAGAAAAAGAGGCGGCGGCTTGGATGATTTTTTGGGCAGCCCGACCGCTCTGCATTGGATTTGGGATGGCGCTGTTTAATTCAGCAATAGTTTGCCGAGCGAGAAAATGGGCATAGATCAAGGGCGCCGCGCCGAGCAGCAGGGCGCAAATTGCCGCAGACATTCGGCTTGTGGTCATATGGGGATTGATTATGTTGGTCATTTTTAAAAAAATACTCTGGGTGGAGAGGAAATTCAAGATGTTGTTTGCTGTATCGAAATCAGGCAACTTGCCGGTGCTGGCCAGATTTATGAGTCGGCCCTGGGCTAGCATGAAAAAAGGCATTATTTGTCTTGCCTTGGTCTTGCTGGCCCGCATAGCTACAGCGGCGGTGTTCGATGCCCCGCACAACGATACGAACAACATTGGCTGTTCCCGGTGCCACAGTTATTCTGTCTGGTGGCAATACTCGCCGGGGCAAAGCAATTGTGCCCTGCGGGCGGAGGCGGTTCCAGCTAAGGCACACCCTGGAATAGCGGTGCATGATGTCACTTACAGCACGCTGACATCTTTGATGGCAGGCGGTAAGTTGGTCGTGGGAGATAAATATCGTGTAACTGATTATAGGACTCGGTACACGATTCCTGGAACAAAAGATACGCATACCGGGAATGTCGAGGCCCTGGTTTTAACGGCCAATAGCGATAACAGATTCGATATGTTGGTTGTGAGTGAGGACCATCCCGAAGACATTATCTATTATACGGTTAGCAACAAGATATTGTGTATTAACGATTTCGAGCTGGGCAAAGTGGCTGATCCTGCAGTTGATCGTGGGTATATCCTGTACCGCAAAGACACTATAAGGAATGTCGAAGTAGGAGAAGATTTCAGGAATATGGTTTACCGCAGATGGGAAACAGTGGCTGGCAATGGTGTATATGCACATTCTTTCCCAATCACAGATGATGCAGCTTATCAGGATTTCCCAATGTTTGCCGATTACAATGTGACATCAGAAGTGCACATAGATCATCATCGCGGGAATAGTGGCGAAGAAACGGATGGGAATTTATTGTCCAATGTTGTTTTCAGAAGCAGGGCTTACAAGGTAGAGATGCTAGATGGAGCAGAAAGTGCTACCTTCCTTGGAAGTGTGGTAGAGCTTAGTATGAAGTTTTGTAGCAAAGGGGTTTTCTATGGCAAGATTGAACGGGTCGTGCTTGGAACAGGTTCAGAGTTGACAGTGACTGGAGATTTATATTCGGTCTATGTTAACAAAGAAGAAATGCTATTGGATGGTAACTTCAGTAATGTCGAAATTTTGTCTAGTTACACAAAAGATAGGATTGTCGGTGATTATTCAAATACAGTTTTTGGGGTTAAGGCAGACACAACTGAGACGGGGACGTTGTCTATAAGGGTCATGAATGATAAGGAAAAAAGAATTGGCCAAGCAGTGATTTGTCCAGCCGCGCGTGAAGCCGATGGGCATGGCGTTTGTACTGTGGTCCAGAACGATGCCGATAGGGATGGTCTTGATGATATCACTGGAAATCCAATCAGTGATGGCAGGAGTGCAGTTATTAAAACTAGTGCCGCAGATGAAAAGGCCAGGATATTCTTGACACCAAGAACATTAATCCAAACACCGCTGGCTGTGACTGAGATTATGGTTGGCCAATCTTTTAAAGTAGAAATTACCAATGCTGTTACTGTTGGAACAAAGATTGATTGGATGATTGTTGAAGAGCGGTAAGCAAAAACAAGCAAGGGGGGGCTCCGCTGATGCGGCATTCTATGATCGCTTACGCCCCTGCGGCTGACCATCATGGCTAAGCAAGAAAACAGAGTGGTTGTCTGTCTGCCGACCTACAATGAGAAGGACAATCTGGCGCCGCTTGTCAGGGATATCCAGCGGGTTGTCCCCGAGGCGTTGATTCTTGTCATTGATGACGCCTCGCCAGACGGGACAGGCCTTGTGGCCGACGCCTTGGCCGGACAGGATGCCAGGATCATGGTTCTGCACCGCAAAGCCAAAGAGGGCCTGGGGCGGGCCTACTCCGCTGGCTTTGCTTACGCACTTGAACAATTCCAGCCAACGATCATCGTGCAGATGGACGCCGATTTTTCACATCCGGTCGATATTTTGCCGGCCTTGCTTGACAAGATTAATGACTACGATCTGGTCATTGCCTCCCGGTATGTGCCGGGCGGCGGCACGGAAAACTGGAACATCTTTAGGCGCTTGATCAGCCGTTTTGGTTCGTTTTACGCCCGCTGGTGGCTGGGGTTGCCAGTCCGTGATTTGACCAGCGGCTTCAAGGTCTGGCGGAGTGATCTTTTGGCCCGGACCATACAGGGGCCTTTTGCCGGCGGCGGTTATGTCTTTCAGGTGGCGACTACGTGGGCTGCGGCCCTTCTGGGGGCCAGGATTGTGGAAGTGCCATTTATCTTCACCGACCGGCAGCTTGGGCGGAGCAAGATGTCGGCGGCGATTGCCCTGGAGGCCTTCTGGCGGCTGCCTTGCCTTGCTTTCCGGTCCCGGCATGACCGCCATGCTCCCTCACCCGGCCTTCGGCCACCCTCTCCCGGAGGGCATAAGCGCTAACTTGCGCGATACTGATACTATTCCCTCTCCCTCTGGGAGAGGGTCAGGGTGAGGGCAGAATAGATATTGGCGACGCTTTCCCCTCACCCGGCGTTTCACGCCACCCTCTCCCAGAGGGAGAGGGGGAAAAGTTAACGCTTATCATTTTTGATTACGGACAAAGATATAGGCAAACGGGTCATAATACAAAACCCGCCACTTCCCTTCATCCACCAGTTGGTTCAAGCGTTTGAACAGCGTCTCTTTTTTGGGCGGCCAATAGACCATGTTGTAGGAGGACTGATCAATGTCCTCATCGCCGCTTTCCAGGGCGACATACTTCTCATAGGCGCTGTAGCCCTGTTCGTCCCGCCAGAACGGCATCCGTCCGTCGATCGTTGGTTTGATCTTCGGGTAATTCCAGATCAGCCAACCACCCCAGTCGTAATCGGTGAGCAGTGAGGCCCCGGCCAGTTGACTCTGCAGGAAATCGGCGGACCGGGAGGTGCAGCCTAGGTGCCGGCAGTAACGGTCCCAGTCATATGAGATGATATGCTGGGCCGGCAATTTGACAAAGGCCCCATAGAGGTAGGCGCAGGCCAGGAAGCTGGCGGCGATGCCGGCTACAGTTTTTTGGTTGGCGGGCCTTATTCGGGTCAGGCAGGTGGCGGCGATTGGCATCGAGACCAGGACCAGGGGCCAGAAATAACGGACTTGGGCAAAGGAGGCGA
The DNA here is from genome assembly GCA_031400755.1 of Pseudomonadota bacterium. Classification (GTDB taxonomy): domain Bacteria; phylum Desulfobacterota; class Desulfobulbia; order Desulfobulbales; family VMSU01; genus VMSU01. The sequence continues at coordinate 5,029 of JANNQL010000024.1, forward strand.
TGAAAAACAGGAGTGAAGGCAGGAGGTAATGGGCCTTGGCCAAGACCTGCCGCTGCCGGTAGATCATTACGGCGTTGCCGGTCAGAAACGCCCCCCAGCCGATCAACAGCCACAGGAGTTTGGGCTCTTCGGCGATCGGGCGCCATTCTTTGATGTACTGCTGTAAGTGATTGCCAAAGTGGCGGGAGATCTCAAGATAGATCTCCACTCCGTATGGGGTGATCAGCGTGACGCAACCGGCCCCGAGCACTGCCGCGAGTATCAGGCCCAGGTCACCGATGGGAATCGGGGCTTTTCGACTTCTGGCCATAAGCCAAGCGCGAAAGCAGTATGACGCAGCCCAAAAGACCAAGAGGCCAAGGCCGACAATGAACTGGCCGTGCATGTTCGCCCACAGGATGAACAGGGGCATGAGAAACAGCAGGGCCTTGCGATGGCGGTCCTCAAAGCGTTCGACCAGAAAAAAAAGACAGCCCAGACCGAGGAGCGAAAGGGTTTGACTCCGGTAGGACTGGAAAATGATGCCGTCCAGCAGATAGAGCATCGGAGGGAAGAGAATTGCCTCCTCCCAGAAGGAAAGCCTTGCGGCCTGGGCGAAAAAGAAGAAGGTCATGGTCATGACGATGGCCCCCAGGATACTCACCCCCAGGAAGCCAAAGGCGTTATAGACGGCGTAGAGCAGGACATCGCTGCCCCAGGAGTGATTGACGTACCGGTAGCCCGGCATTTCGACGGAGAAGGTATTCTCCTGCAACAAGGTGTGCTGGCTAGCGAAATATTCGCCGTATTTCAGGTGCCAGCCCAAGTCTGGATCGAGCGGGTGGGTCAGGGAGAGAACAAATACCACCACAAAAGGCATTATGGCGAGCAGAGCGTAAGCAACGCTTCCGGCAGACACTTTTTGTGGTATGCTTTGTCCAGCGGAGGTATCTAGGGCAGTCATAGCGCCATCGCTTAAAGCGCGCATGATGGCAAGGGTAAAGAACCTGCGCCTCATGGCCTTTTTTTAGCAAGCATTTAGTCTTTACCTATGGCACATTATCCACCATAGAGTCGGCAACGTTCTTTCATAAACTTCGATAAACACCATAACACAAAGAAGATAATCCCGCAAAAAGTCACCGGATGGCTGTAGGGAACAGCTTGGAGGCCTCTCGAAAAATGGACCATTTCGCGCTGGGCCGGAACCACCTCTATTGTTTAATCGGGCTACCGGCCCATGATGCGACCAATTTCTCGATAAAATGAAGGCGCCTTTTTAAACATCTCCCGGCCCTGAGCAATGACAGCCCAACATCCTTCCCAAAAAAAACTGCTCTTCCTCAACCCTCCGGCGCCAATGGTGGTGATCCGCGACTATTACTGCAGCAAGACCAGCCGCTCAAATTACCTTTTTCCTCCCATGGATTTTGTCATGCAAAGCGGGGTGTTGGGCAACGATTTTGAGCTTTCCTTCATCGACGCCGTCCGTGATCGTTTGACTGAAGCCGAGACCACGGCCAGGGTCGCGGCAATACAGCCCGGCACTATTTTCTTCTTGGCTGGCGCCGTGAATTTTCCGCACGATCTTGACTTCATGAGGACTTTGTCCGCTGCTGGACGCAAACTGGTCGGCAGCGGCGACATCTTTCTCTCCTCACCAAGCCGCTGGCTGCATGACTATCCTTTCCTGGATGCCGTGGCCCTCGATTTCACCAATCACGATATCTCTGCCTTTCTGCAAGGGCACTACTCAAAGATCAGGCGGATGGCTTACCTTTCCCCTGCCGGTGACATCGTCGAGGTCTGTGACCCTCCCGACCACAGCCCGATCAGAATCGGCATCGCCAGGCACCAACTCTTTGCCAGTAAACGCTACCGGTTTCCATTTGCCAAGAGCGTCCGCTTCAGTGTTTTTTTGACGGATTTCGGCTGTCCCTTCAGCTGCAGTTTCTGCGTGATGGCGTCCCTTCCATATCGGCATCGCCCAAACCAGGAGGTTTTGGCAGAACTCCATGAGCTGCATCGCCTGGGTATTTACGAGCTGTTCTGGATGAACCAAACCTTTGGGGTCCGGCGAGGACCAGCTCTGTCTCTGCTCTCGGCAATGGCAGAGTTTGCGCCGAAGTTTTCCTGGACGGCCTTCTGCCGCCCAGACCTGCTTGACGAGGAGCTGTTACTCAGCATGAAGAATGCAGGCTGTCATACCATTATTATCGGGGTTGAAAATGGTTCGGATGAAATTCTCAGCCGCTACCAGAAAGGCTATACCCTGGCCCAGAGCCAGGCGGCTTTTGCCCTTTGCCAAAGGCATCGGATGAGGACGGTAGGCACCTTCATCCTCGGGTTGCCCGGTGAAACCGAAACAACAATCAGGGAGACCAGCCGTCTGGCCCAAAAAATTGGCTGCGATTTCGCCTCGTTCCACATCGCGGTGCCGCGTGCGGCTACCCAACTTCGCCAGGATGCGGTACAATCAGGTAAAATTGCGGCCCACGACTTCGCCATGGACCAATCCGGCGCTTTTATTACGCTCAGCCCTGACACTGTTGACCATAAAAAACTGCTGTCCCTGAAGCGGCAGGCGGTACTCGGTTTTTATCTGAGGCCAGGTTTCCTCATGCGCCAGTTGTTGCAAAAGAGATCGCTTTACGAGTGGTCAAATATGCTGCATCAAGGATTCTTTCTGATTTTCGGCGGCCTCATTCGCCGCGACAGATCTCTCTTGAGTTGCTCCTCCCGACAGGAAACTCATCCTGGACTGACTAGCCAATGAAGATATCCACTCTCCGCATTCTAGACATCTGGATTGGCCGGCCAGTGTGCTGGGTGATTACAGTGCTCCATCTCTGCAAGCGCTTGTTCGTAAAGAAAACCCTGCCCCCCCCCAATCCGAAAAAGATCTTGTTTGTCAAACTTTTTGGGGCGGGCAGCGTTGTCCTGGCATACCCAACAATCAAGGCAACCAAAGAGCGATTTCCAGATGCGCAAATCAATTTCCTCACCTTTCACGGCAATCAGGAAATCCTGCCCCTGACCGGCATCATCCGGCCCGAGGACGTGTATACAGTTAAGGAAGACACCTTTGCTCATCTGCTGGCAGACATAGCGCATTGTCTGAAAATCCTGAGGGCCAAGAAATTTGATGTGGTCATCGACCTTGAATTTTTTTCGCGATTTACGGCTATCTTAAGCTTTGTGCTTCGTTCGGACTTCCGCATCGGTTTTTATGGCTTTTACACGGAGGGACTTCGCCGGGGACGCTTCATCCATCCGGTCCATTACAATCACACGCTGCACACCGCCCGCGCCTTTTTTACCCTGCTCAAACCACTGGGTATCGATCAGCAGGCCTTTGACCCTACTCTGCCGATAATCCCGGCCTCCAGTGGGTTCAAGGAAATGATTCTGGAACGGGCAGAGGCGGCGGGGGCCGCCCAGGTATTCAAGAAACACCAGCGCTGGGTTGTGATCAATTCCAACACCTCGGAGTTGATCGCCCTGCGCCAGTGGCCCGGAGAACATTACGTGGAATTGGTGTGCTTGCTGTTTGAGGCGCTGGCCGGGCTCGGGATAATTTTTATTGGCAAAATGGGGGAGAGGGCGTTTGTGGACAGCCTCATCGGCAGGCTAAAACAGAGAGGATATGCGGACAGGGCGATAAACCTTGCCGGCCTGACCAGCATCGCCGACCTCCTTGATGTGTTTCATCTGGCCGAACTGTTTATCACCAACGACAGCGGACCTTCCCATCTGGCCGCTTTGACCAGGGTCCCGACCATCGCCATTTTCGGTCCTGAGACCCCGGATCTCTATGCCCCGTTGAATGAGAACTGCCGCTGCCTCTCACTAGGGCTGGACTGCCAGCCCTGCGTCAGCGTTTATAACGGCAAGCATTCCTACTGCTTAGACAATCAATGTCTCAAGCAATTAAAGGCGGAAAGAGTATTTAATCTCGCCATGCAGGTCATAAACAAGCAATGGGCAGGTCCGTCTCCTCACGCGGTGGAAAGCAATTGGTTACCCTGTTAGCTTCCGTGCCAGAATTACGCTTTTTCTTGAAACGGTAAGCCATCAGCACCCAGACCAGCGTTCCGAGGAGAGAGGAGAGAGAAATCAAGGCCCCGACCACGAAACTCGGCGGCCGGTAATACAGCTCAAGCCGTTTTATATCTGGATCGACCGATACGGCAAGCAGCCCTCTGACCGATTTTGTCTCCCCCCCACCTTTGACCACCCAGCCCTGAAAGTAATTTTGATTAATGATCAAATCACCCTTGCTGCTGGCTTCGAGATCGACAACCAGACGGTTTGGGGTCCAGAGGGAATAAGATGCCTTGCCGGTAGTGCCCTCCAGAAAGACCTCTCCCCGGTACTCCGGCGAAGAAATGGGCAGGGCATTGGCGGGGAGCGGCATTGACTCGTAGGACAAAATGGTGCCGCGATTGGTTAAAAAAGCAGGGAAACCTGCCCCATAGGTCAAATGCATCTGGTCTGAGTAAGGCGTTTCCGGACCATTTTCATCATAGTTCGGCCAGCCGCTGATCTGCATGAATTCCCCGCGTTCCGGGAGCTCAAGGGGAGGGATCGGGAAGGCATCCTTGAACACCGGGGTATTCACATATAAGAGGTCTGCCAGAATCAACAGGACGACGCCGTAGGTGAGAAAATCCGCCTGCCGCTCCTTCATTTTCCGGGACAACAACTGCCGGATCTCCTCCAGGCCCGCTCCAGCAAAGATTGCCAGGCCGAGCATGAAAATGAACCTGAACCTCTCGGCCGTGCGCATGACATTGTAGGGTGGGATCTTGTGCACCAGGGCCCAGAGGCTGAAGGGTTCACTTCTAAAGCCGAGACTTAACCACAGAAAAATAAGGACGCACAGCGCCAGGGTCCGGTGCCTTCTGGACCGGCAAGCGGCGCCGAGCATAAAGAGAAGCACCGGCAGCACCCCTACATACATGTCGACTTCATCCATACTGTGGGCATAACCATACAGGAAGCCCTCGGTATCCGACGTGCCTTCAACGGCGTAGATCGTCTGATCGCGACCGAAGAGGCCGTGCAGGAGCGCTTCAACACTCAGGCCGCTATAGATCTCGGTGTGCCGCGTGTATTGACTGGTCAGGTGATTGAGGGGACAAACTTTATCGCCCCCAGGGCAAAGGTGAGGGCCAGGATGGTGCAAAGGATGGCCAGGGATCGCTTGAGCGGCTGTTCCCCGCTAATGACCGCAATGGCGGAATAGGTCGCGTAAAAGAGCAGACTGATGCAGAAGGGATAGACCCCGGCCCCGAACCACATCAGCACCAGCATGACGCTGACCGGGACAACGGAGAGCAAGGTCTTGCGGCTTTCGTGGCTCTTCAGGAAAAACAGGAAGGCCCACGGCATCAGGGCGATCTGGTAGGCCCATTCCATGCCTGCGGTGACCAGCACGGCATACATGCTGCTCAGCATGAAAAGAAAGGCGGCCAGCAGGGCGGTGGCGCGCATCAACCCATAGTGACGCGCCAGATAATATGCGCCGGCAAGTCCGATGAAGAGATGGAGGGTAATGTTGATCTTGGCGGCCCGCACTACCCCAAAAATGAGGTCCATGAGAAAGGCTGGAGACAGAGTCGTTGACTCGGGATGGGCAAAATGCGGCACACCCCCATTCTGAAAGGGGTTCCACAGGGGGAATTGGCCGTAGCGCAGCAGTGATTCACGCGCCACGCCGGTTTTGAGCAGAAACATGTCCCAGTCCTGGATGCCCCAGTAGTCGGGATGAACGAATAGCGGCCAGGAAAAGATGACGGCAATGACTGCCAAGACCGAGAGGACCAGCGCGGTTTCCCGTGAAGATTCGTTCATAGTGCGATGTCCTTCTTTATGAACTCAAACATGGCCTGGGCTGCTATGCCATGGGCAACTTCATTTGGATGATGGTCAGTCGGATGGACCCAGAGATCTCCTGCTTTGTATTGCTGGAAAACCGGCAGCAGGTCCAGCACAAAAATGCCCTGTAGTTTTGCCTCGGCAGCTACTTTTTCGTGGATCTCCTTGAAAGGGTAATTGTCATTTAATCTGAAAAGTTCGGGAAAGATGACCAGCACCATCTTGCCGTTTATGGCGTCAATGGCACTCTTGGCTAATTTGAAGTTATTCTTGCTGTTTTCCCAGTCATACCCTTCCAGTAATGGCTTAGTGGTGTACTGCGACAAATAAATATCAATTATCCTGTTGCTGTTCTTTTTCCTTTCGATGAGGCCCAGGCCCCAGGTCAGCAATTTGCTTGGGTACTCTTTCCCCTGGCCGGGAACTTTGGTGCGGCCATCCTGCAGGCCCATGATCAGTGGGCCTAATGCCAAATCGGCAAATTCGTCATCTGCATAACCGTCATTCATGGTAAAGGTCAAGATCACCAGGTCCGGAGTAAGCTTGATCCAGCGGTTGGTCAGCGATATTACTTCATCTCGGGTGTTGTACCCCGAGGCGCCGGCATTAATGACCTCAAATGATTTGTCAGGATGCTGCGTGGTGAGATGACTATTTAACTTGCTGAGGAAAGTGTCCTGTTCATTGACCCCTTCGCCGAAAGTAAACGAATCACCGACGCCGAGTATCCGGTAGGTATTGGAAGGCTTTTGCAATGAGAAGTCAGGCCCCCGGAAGCCGAAACTGTTAATCCTGGAATATACTGCATTATCTTTATCAAAGTAATGACGCGGGTTAGTGGCATACACGAACCTGAAATTGATATTAGGGATGTTCTCGCCCATTTTGACTTCCGGGAAAGGACTGGGCCTTTTCAAGATTCCCGTACCCCATTCGCTGGAATGCGAAATGGTGTTGCCTTGATAGACTTCAACCTGCCGCAAGGGCAGGCCGGTGGTTGGTATGTTAAATATTCGGATGAATAGTTCCCCCCCCAGCAGCATCGATACTATCGAGATGGCAATCGACAGGGTCCAGGGATTTTTACTTAGCAATCTTAACAAAACTCACCTCTGGTCGCTATGTGAGAAAAAAACTGTTTTTAAAGGGCAACACTTCCAAAGTCCAACAAGCATCAGCAGCAGAGAGGCCATGGAGGTCATGGCGCCGACCACAAAGCTCAAAGGCAGGTAGTAAAGTTCCACCGTTTTTATCTGCGGCGTCACCTTGACTGCCAGCAAACCGTTGACCTCTTCGACTGTGAGGCCGCCTTTGGCCCGCCACCCCTTGTAATAATTCTGATTGATGACGACATATCCTTCTTCCTGAGCGGCAACGTTTACTTTCAGTCGATTGGGCGTCCACAGCTCATAGCTTACCTCGCCGCCGACGCCCTCCAGAAACACTTCCCCACGGTAATCGGGAGACGTGAAGATAATCGCCTTGGCCGGCGCCGGCACCGACTCAAGGGCATATACAGACCCGGCATTGCTTAAATATGCAGGGTATAAAGAACCGAGTGACTGGAAGAGGACATAGCCATCTTTGGGGGGCTCAATGCCATTTCTGCCATAGGCCGGAAAGCCGCCGATCTGGATAAAAGATTGACTGTAAGGGGTCTTTAGCGGGGGAATGGAAAAGGCGTCTTTCAGGATCGGCGAGTTTATCCAGAACAGGTCGCCAAGAATGACGATGACAACGGTTGCGGCAAATAGATTGGGCCATTTTGGATGATTGAATCGCCTGACCAGCAGGTCCATGATCGTCTGCAGGCCAATCCCGCTGAAGAGCGCCACGCAAATCATGATCAAAAACCGGAAGCGCTCGGCGGTCCGCATGAAACTAAAGGGCGGCAGTTCGTTTAAGAGCGCCCACAGGCTGACAGGCTCGGCCCGGTTCCCGAACCCTAGCCACAGAAAAATAAAGAGGCAACTGGTGAGAGCCGCATATCTTTTGAATTTCCCGCCCAGGCCTACGACAAAAAGCATAAAGGGCAGGATGCCGATGTACATGCCGTTCTCGTCCATGTCATGGGTGAAACCATGCAGGAACCCGTTTACCCGCGATTGGCTGACAATTGAGGCCAGGGTTTGGTCCCGGCCTAAAAGGCCATAGAGCAGGGACTCCAGGCTGAACCCACTGTAAATCTTGATATGCCGTGGGTACTGAAGGGTGAATTCAATCGAAGGGAAGAAACGGACCGCGCCCAACAAGATCGCGCCGCAGACAATCGTCGCAAATATCGCCACGGTCTTTTTGAGCGGGCGTTGCCGCGAGACAAGCTCAACGCCCGAGTAAGTCCCCATGAAGAGCAGGGTGAGAAAAAAATTATAGGTCCCGCCCTGAAACCACATGAGGGTGAAGACCCCTGCCGTTGCAAAGGTATAGCGGAAATCATCATAGGCCTTGAAGAAAAAAAACAGCGCCCAGGGCATCCAGGCTACGGCATTGCCGATGGAGGAGGTCCCGGTTGACAAAAAGAGCACGAACATGCTGCTCAGCATGAAGATAAAGGCTGAGAGCAGGGCGGCAGGGCGGCCCAGCTTGAAGTGGCCAGCCAGACAGTACATACCGGCCAGACCGATAAAGAGGTGCAGGGTTATATTTATCCTGGTCCCTAGCAACACCCCAAACAGTAATTCGACAAAAAAACCAAGGGAGAGGACATTGGTTTCCGGATGGGCAAGATGAGGGACGCCGCCCAGCGAGTAAGGGTTCCACAGCGGGAACTGGCCGTACTTGACAACACTGTCCCGGCTGACGCTGCTCCTGAACAGAAAGGCGTCCCAGTCCTGGATGCCCCAGTAGTCAAGGTGGGTGAAGGTGGGCAGTAAAAAAAGAACGGCGATCCCGGCCAAGAGCAGAAAAATGATGGCAGTCTCGCGATGGCGTGGATGTATGGCCCGAGGTTTCATCACGCTTTCACTTTTCCCGGTATGGCTCAAGGGTAAGCATATGGGCTGGGTCAGAGAGGCCCAGTCCTTTAGCCTTGTCGGCGTGGGCAATGGCCTGACGGTAGATGTGCATTTTCAGATAGACGACTGATAAGTTATAATGGGCCGGTGCGAAATTTGGTTTAAGCCCTATCGCCTTCTGCAAGGCCCCGAGGGCCTCTTTGTGGTTGCCGGTGTCAAGGTAGGCCTTTCCGAGATTATTGAAGGAGATCGGCTGCTTATCGTCAAACTCTATGGCCTTTTTGAATAAGGCTATGGCCTCATCCATCCGGTTTGTTTCAGAGTACAGCTGGCCGAGATTGTTATATGATTCATCAAGCTCCGGCCTGATCTCAATGGCCTTCTGGTAACAGGCGATGGCCTCGTCATTTTTGCTCAAGTCTTTATAGAGGGCGCCAAGATTAATATAGACCCTGGCCAGCGGTTTGATCTCGATCGCCTTCTGGTAGGCGGCAATCGCCGCTTCTTTGTTATTGATGTTGGTGTAGAGGACCCCGAGATTGGCGTATGGTTTTTCGTAGGTAGGATTAATTTCTAGGGCCTTCATGAAGTGCGCGCGCGCTTTTTCATAGTCCTGCAATTCATTGTAAATTGCTCCCAGATCATTGTGCGCATTGGCAAGTCCATGATTGACAGCAATTGCCTGACTATAATAATCTATGGCCTGTTGTTTGAGGCCGATATTGTTATAGAGGGCCCCAAGGTTGATATATGGTATGTCGTAGCCTGGCTTTAATGCGATTGATTTGTTGTAACTATCAATCGCATTATTTGTCTTGCCCAATTTTTCATAAGCGCGGCCAAGGTTATTATAGAAGAACCAGCTGGCCGGATTGACTCGTACTGTATGGAGGTCCAGGGTGAGAGGGTCTTTCCAGTAGTGGACCTGCACCATGCTTTTTATGGCGAAGAGGGTAATGATCAGCATTATTGTCCCCCTGATCGCCATCGTATTGTAATGCAGCAGCAGCCAGCCCATGCCGAAGGCCGGTCCCAGCATGGCGACATAGAGGTAGCGGTCGGCAACCGTGGAAATCTGTTGGAAATTGAAAGGGACGAGGCCGAGGACTGGTAGCAAGGCGGCGATAAATATGGATGCGGCGGTCAGCAGCGGCCTTTGCCCTTTCCAGAGTAAGATAATGGCGAGAAGATATGGGAGAAGGCCGGTCACATATACCCACTGGTGGGTAAAGATAAAATCAGGGGTCCGGCCATAATCGGGCCCGAGTGAGATCGGCAGGACCAGTTTGTACAGATAAAAGAAAATCGCGTCGCCGGCCACCAGAAATCGTTTCCATATGGTGGAGAGGTCTGGATGCGTGGCCATAGGCTGCGCGAGCTTGGTTATCAAGATGATCGGCAGGGCGCAGGCGACCCAAGGGATGAGTTCCCGGCCAATCTGCGGCAATTTTTTATGCAACTGCCAGCGGGCGATGATCGCGATGATCACAGGGGCGGCCACGGCGCTCGGTTTTGACAGCATGGCAAGCAGAAAGGCGATGAGGGCCAGGACATAATGATGCTTCGGGTTGACTACGTGGGCGCCGGGTTGCGCGTAGGCAAGATAATGCCAGATCGACATCATGACCCAGAAGCCGCTCAGTAGGCCTCTGAAGCCGGAGACCCAGGCGACTTTTTCCACTTGCACCGGGTGCAGGGCGAAGAGCAAAGCGCCTGCCGCCGCCGCCCAGGCACTGCCGAGCAAACGCTTTAAAATCAAAAAAATGCCGGTCGTTGTGAAGACATGGAAAAGGAGATTTGCGCTGTGGAAAACCTTCGGGCTGAGAGTCTTGTCGTAGCCCTCGGCGAAAAGTCCGGATATTTGTGCCTGGACAGCCCATAGACTATAGGTGAGGGGGATATACAGTTTCAGGTGCGGGGCTTTCCAGAAATGCAGTAAGTTGGCAGCGGAAAAACTGGTTACATACTCATTGTCGTAAACATTGATGCCATCATCATATCCAAGAAAATCATGGCCGAAAACCGGCATGAACACCACTATGGTCAAAAGGATGATCAGCGGCAGTATGTAATGTTGACGCATGGGTTTTTCTCCCCCATTAGGACTTAGAAACTTTTAAAATACCATTTTTTTGTCGTCATGCCCGAATGGTTCTGCCGGGCATCCAGTATAGAGTCTGGATTCCCGCTCAAAATCATTGCGGGAATGACGGAGCTTCGTTACGTGGTAAACGGTATATTTAAAATTACCTTGTCCCTTATGTTCATGCTGATGGCCCTTAGGAGGGACAGCCATTAGCCCGAAGCTGACGGGTGACTGCTCGGCCCGGCGTTTTTGAACCTCCGGGCCTTAAAAATATGGAGGATATATTGGATGCCGCGTCCCATGAGGCCGAGGAAGGTGTCGGCCGTCTTTGATTCGCCGATGGTCCTCGGCACATTGCGATAGGGTACCTCAACCCAGCGGTAGCGGTCACGGATCAGATGGGCCATCAGCATGATGAAATATTCGCCGTAATCGCCATGCAAGGGGATTTTTTTGATGACATCCGCCCGGATGGCGATAAAGCCGCTGGTCCAGTCATGAAAGGGGGTCTGCATCAGGATGCGGGTCAAGCGGTTCAAGGCGTGGGTAGAGAATTTCTGGAGCGAGACCCAGGGGCCTTTGTGACCGTAAAATTCATCGGCGCCGCCCGGGATGTAGCGCGAACCAATGGCCGCATCAACGCCATGCTCAATGATCTGGGCGATCAACTCCGGGACCTTGGCTGGGGGGAGAGAGAAGTCGCAATCCATCCAAACCACAACCTGGCCCTGGCTCTCATTGATCCCGCGCTGGATGGCGCTCACCAGGCCGCGTTCCTCAAGGCGGACGATCAGCCGGATTTCAGGGATGTCGGCCATGAGGCCGCGCACTGCGTCGGCGGTGCCGTCCGGCGAATTGTCATCGACCACGATATATTCCGTAGGCCAGGGCAAGAGCCCCTGCAAGGCCGGAATGAGTTTTTCGATATTACCCTTTTCATTATAAGTCGGCAGGATTATACTGGCCAACAAATGAGGATTAACCGCTGATTCTGGCATCTTATGTTCCCATCTTACATTATGTCGCAAAAAAAATCAGGCATCAACATAGTGCCCTTGGCTGTCGGCTGGTTCATGATTGGCGTCCATTTCTTCATCTTTAGCCAATTCTTCCCCAATGCTCAAGGTAAACTTGGCCATGATTACCAGTATAATTTGCCGCTGTTGCTGGACGGCTATTACTGGTTCCTAAATAACGGCTTGCTGTCGCTGCCAAGGTTTACCCCCTCGTTCTGCGGCGGCATGCCATTGCTGGCCAATCCCGCCACCTTCTATGTCTCGACGGCCCAGTTTTTTACCTTCTTTGTGGACCCCCTGCTCAGTGTCCGTTTAAGCTTAGCGCTGTTTGCGGCCATGGGTTTCTGGGGGTTTTATTTTCTGCTCATTAGGATCTTTAAGACCAGCACCTGGGCAGCGCTCCTGGGCGGCACAATCTTTTTGTTTAACGGACTGTATGCCTACCGTTTTGTGGTCGGCCACCTGGAGTTTCATTCATTCATGCTGACGCCCTTTATCGCCTTCCTGTTGCTGCGGGAGGAACCGCCGACCAGTCGACTCTGGCGATGGCAGGTCGCCAGGAATATCGTATGTTGCTCGATGTTGATCAGCTACGCCTTCATGTCCGGCATGACGCAGCTCATTGTCCCGTCGCTGATTGCGGCTCTCCTTGTGGCCGTGCTGGCCAAGGTGGAGTTTGGCGCCGAGTGCGATTTGCGGCAAGTCCTGCTCAGGCTTGTCCTGGCCGGGGTCGGGGCCCTGGGGCTTTCGGCCGCCAAGCTGGTGGCGGCCATCTCATTTCTGGCGAATTTTCCGAGGGACTCATATCAGCTGCCGGGGGTGGACAGCCTCGGCAAGCTGGTCATGTTGATCGGCCAGGTCCTGTCGATAGGCGGGGGCTATGTCAACCCTGAGACGATGATCGCCAATTCGCAGTGGCGGCTCGACCGGCATGAATTTGAGTTCGGCCTGACGCTCGTGCCTTTTCTGCTCATCGGAGCTGGTGTGCTGCTGAATCTGCGGCACTGGCGGCAGGTGTTCGATAAAATCTTCAGGCCTGGGCAGGCACCATGTCTGGCGCTGGGCGTCTTTCTGCTCTCCATCCCAATCCTGCTGAACTATTATTCGCCCTCTTGGAACCATTTTCTGAAGACCATCCCCTTCATCAAGAACCTGAGCAATTTTTTCAGGTGGTTCATCATCTATATCCCTTTTGTGGTCATCTTGGCGGCGCTGGCGGTGGAGAAGACCAGCCTCCTGCAACGGTTCAGCACCTCGGTGGCGGTGTTCGGCATGGCTCTGGTGGTGGCCCAGAATCTGCTGACCGACAAGGAATTCTACCACTATCAGCCTTATGATCCCGCCACTATCGTCACGGCCTACCGGGACACCAAGCTGCGCGGAAGGCCGCCGGTGATCAGCAAGCAGGTGGCCAGTCAGACTGAGTCCGGCCAGCCGGCGCTTGCCCTGGGGCGCAATGACGCCCTGATCAATGGCAATTCTCAGTTGTTGTGTTATGAGCCGATGTTTGGCTTCCGGCTGGAATTTTTGCCCTTTAAGACCATTCATCCCGGGCCGACCCTCTCGGAAAACGGCGGCCTGCTCAACCTGAAGAATCCGGCCTGCTATCTCTATCCCATTGAAAATCAATGCACGCCGGGTGATCATTTTCGGGTTGGGCAAAGGGCAGAGGCTGAGCGCTTTATCAGCTTTCAGCCCTTTTCGTACCAGAAATCTTGGCTGCAAAAAGTGGCTGATTGGCTGAATGTCCTCTTTCTGCTGGCCCTGCCGGTAGGGGCCATCGCCTATGGCCTCGCCGTCGTCCTGGCCCGTCGGCGCTTAAAGGACGGCTGATGGTAAGCGGCATGGCGATCAGGGCAACGGCCGTGGGTTGGACACGGGCGGTATGGCGGCAGGGTGCATATCTTGCGCCGCTGGTGGTTCTCATGCTGATGGTGTTTGGTAAAGTGTGCAGTTATGAGTTTCTGACCTATGACGACCCGATTCATGTCTATGAAAATTCTTATGTAACGAACTTCTCCGCCGAGAACCTGGGCCATTTCTGGCAGGGCCCCGAGCGCGGGCTGTATGTCCCGGCGACCTATACCCTGTGGTCGTTGCTGGCAGCACTTGGCCGTTTTTGGCCTGCCGCCAGCGGCGCGGCCCTTAATCCGCAGATCTTCCACACCGCGAACCTGTTCTTGCATATCATCAATACCGTGCTGGTCTTTATGATTGGCCGGCGTCTGTTCCATAGCGGACTGGCGGCAGGTATCGGGGCGGCCTTGTTTGCCATGCACCCGGTCCAGGTTGAGGCGGTGGCCTGGGTGAGCGGCACCAAAGACCTGCTGGCCGGTCTTTTCTGCTTTACGGCGATTTGGCTCTATGTCCTCTACGCCCAGGCCGCCGAACGGGTCGTTGCCCGGCAGGCCATTTATTATTTTATGATGGTGGCGGCCTTTCTCCTGGCCCTGTTGTCAAAGCCCAGCGCCGTGGTGCTGCCCCTGGCCGCCGCCGGGGTCGGGGCGTTTTTGTTGAAACGGAACTGGCGGCGGCTGGCCTTGGAACTGTGCCCCCTTTTGCTTATTGGCCTGCCGTTCATTGCCGTCACCCGGCAGGCCCAGGCTGGCGCTGTCTTTGGTTTTGTCCCTGTCTGGTGGCAACGCCTGCTGATTGCCGGCGACACCATTACCTTCTATCTCTTTAAACTCGTCTTTCCCGTGGTGCTGACCGCAGATTACGGGCGCACCCCGCAGGTGGCCCTGGCCGATCACTGGCTCTACCTGACCGCCCTGCTGCCCCTGCTCGGGGCAGCCGTCATCGTCTGGAAAGATAAGGAAGGCTGGTGGCGCGCCGCCGCCATCTTGTTTGTCTCTTTTTTGCTGCCGGTGTCGGGGCTGCTGACCTTTGGCTTTCAGAACCTTTCGACGGTGGCGGACCGCTATCTTTATCTCGCCATGCTGGGGCCGGCCTTGGCGCTCGGTAGGGTTGCCCTTCGTTATGATACGCCGCTGGTTAAAGGGGTTTGCCTCGGGTTGATTGTGCTCTTCGGGGTGAAGAGCGGGGTGCAGGCGCGCTACTGGCGGGATTCGTTTAGCCTTTACCAGCACATGATCAGCGCCAATCCGCAAAGCTGGTTTGCTTACAACAATCTGGGCAACCTCTACCATTTGCAAAAAAAAGATGAGCAGGCGCTCTTGAGCTTCCGGCAGGCGATAGCGGTGCAGCCCGAGGCCGCCTTGTCCTATGTCAATATGGCGGCAGTTTACAGCGATCTTGGGGAAAAAGGCGAGGCGGCGGCGGCCCTGCGGAAGGCCCTTGAACTCGATCCGGCCGATGCCGGGGCCTATACGGAGCTTGCCGATATTGAACGCAGTGCAGGCCGACTGCTGGAGGCCTTGCCTATGTACAAAAAGGCGATTGCGCTTGATCCGGAGGCAGCTAAGGCCTATGCCGGTATGGGGGCGGCCTTGGCTGGTCTGGGCAGGAAGGATGAGGCGGTCAGCGCTTACCAGAAGGCCGTGGCGCTTTTGCCTGCCCTGGCCTCGGTCTATAATAATCTCGGCGCGATCTATCAAGAGATTAATAAAAACGACTTGGCAGAGGCGGCTTACCTGCAGGCCATCCAAGTCAAGCCGGAGTTCGCCGAGGCCTATAATAACCTTGGCTTTCTCTATGCCTCGCAAGGCCGCACCGAGGAGGCGATTACCCTGTACCGGCAGGCCTTAACGATTTATCCAGGACATCCGACGCCCATGCGCAACCTCGGTCTGGCCTATGCCGGTCTTGGCGAGGATGAGGAGGCGCTTGTCTGGTTAGAGAAGGCAATCGTGGCCGCTCCAAAATTGGCGCCGGCCTTTAACGACTTGGCCAAGGTCTATCTGCGTATGCAGCGCTATGACCTGGCCCTTAAAAACAGCGACCAGGCCAGGGCGCTGGGCCTGGTTGACCCTGAGTTGCAGGATGCCCTGCAACCATACCGGCAGGAGCCGTAACTTTAGAATGACTACCAACACCGGACAGACGACAGGGCAAGCATCGACCGTGACGACGTGGCGTCAGTACGCTCCGATACTTGTGCTCTTTCTGGCGGTCATGGCGGTATTTTTCCGGGTCTTGGGCCATGAGTTTCTGGACTTTGATGACAACTTGAATGTCTATGAAAATCCGCTGCTGATCAATCTCTCACCGGCCAGTCTGCTGCGTTTCTGGATGAAGCCCTATGAAGGCCTCTATATCCCGCTGACCTATAGCCTGTGGGCGGCCCTGGCCAAACTCTCCACCTTGCTGCCGGCGGTGGACGGTGCGCAATTCAACCCCCGCCTCTTCCATGGCGCCAACCTGATCCTGCACGGTGCAAACACCATCGTCCTGTTTTTTCTCCTGCGCCTGCTGGTAAAAAAGGACTGGCCAGCCGCCGCCGGGGCCTTGCTCTTTGCCCTGCACCCGGTGCAGGTTGAGGAGGTGGCCTGGGTGACCGGTTTGAAGGGCGTGCTCAGCGGCTTTTTCTCCCTGCTCGCCCTCTGGCAGTATGCCCGGCATGGCAGCTTGACCGACCAGGCCCCTGCTGGCCGCTGGCCGTGGCACTATCTCTGGGCCACCCTCTTTTTCCTGGCCGCCATGCTGGCCAAGCCCTCGGCCGTGGTCCTACCTTTGCTTGCCGGCCTCGTCGGGGTTCTCTTGTTGGGCATGCCGGTGCGGCGGGTTGTTCGGGAACTCGTACCCTGGCTGGTCCTGATTATACCGGTGGTGGTCCTCACCAAACTCTCCCAGCCTGATAGCCAGCATGGTTTTCTGCCGAGTATCGGCCAGCGCTTTTTGATCGCCGGCGACGCCCTTTCCTTTTACTTTGGCAAGCTCGTCCTGCCGGTCAAATTGTCGGCCGATTATGGCCGCACCCCAGAGCTGGTGCTGGGCCATCCTTTGGTCTATGCCACCGGGCTGCTCCCCTATCTGCTGGCGTCCTTGTTTCTCTGGAAATGCAGGAATGCCTGGGCCTTGGCTGCGGTCGGGATCATTATTGTGGTGCTCGCCCCGGTGCTGGGCTTTGTGCCGTTTACCTTTCAGGATACCTCAACCGTTGCCGACCGTTACCTCTATCTGGCACTCGTCGGTCCGGCCCTCTTGGCTGCTTGGCTGTTGGCCCGTTGTCCTTCTTTGGGGCTCCGCATAGTCTTTGCCGGGGTCATTGCTGCTCTAGCCATCAAAAGCGCTGTGCAGGTGCAGTCCTGGCGTGATTCATGGACTTTCAACAACTATACCCTCGCGTCAAACCCAAACAGCTGGCTGGGCTATCACAATCTTGGGCTCTGGTATTTTGAAAAAGATCAGCTGCAAGAGGCCATTGACAACTATGAAAAGGCGTTGGCCTTAAAGCCGACTTCCTACAAGGCTTACAATAATCTGGGCATGATCTTCAATCGGCTGGGTAGAAAGCAGGAGGCGATAGACAGTTATAAAAAGGCCTTGGCGATTAAGCCAGACTACGCCTTGGGCCATAACAACGTCGCGGTGATTTACAAAGAATTGGGGCAATATGACCAGGCCATCACTTATTACCGGCAGGCCCTGGTCCTTCAGCCTGAATTTTTTGAGGTTTATGTCAATCTGGCGCAACTCTATCGCTTGCTTGGCCAATCGGAGGAGGCGATAAGCACCTATCAGAAGGCGGCCGCGCTCAGGCCCAACAACGCGGAATTGGTTAATGATATCGGCCTGACCTGCCAAGGGCTTGGCAGGTTTGAGGAGGCCATTGCCTACTACCGGCAGGCCCTGGCGGTCAAGCCCCGTTTTGCTGAGGCCCATGCCAACCTAGGGGTGGCCTACAAGGAGCTTGGTAACATGCCGGAGGCGATAGCGGCCTTCAGAAAGGCGGTGGACTGCAACCCTGAACTGGTCGAGGCCTATGTCAATCTGGGCTACCTCCTGGCTGGCCAAGGCGAGCAGCAAGAGGCGATCCAGATGTATAACCGGGCGCTTATCCTTAAGCCTGACAATGAGATTCCCCACTACGCCTTGGGCATCGTATATTTTGACCTCGGTCGGGATGAGGAGGCGATCGCGGCCCTGCAGCAGGCGTTGACCATTAAGCCTGACTTCGGCCCGGCCTATAACGGCTTGTCCCGTTGCTATCTGCGGACTAAGCAATTTGATCTGGCGCTTGAGTCTGCCGATAAGGCGGCGTCACTCGGCTTTGCTGACCAGCAGCAGTTGGACGCCCTGGCCCCCTACCGGAAAAATTGAGGACGGTGATGCGCAGGCCTGCTTACCAGATTCCAGTGTTGTTCGTTGTCGTCATGGTGGTCTTTGGGCCGCTCTGTACGCATCAATTCTTAGATTACGACGATGCGATCAACATTTACGCCAACGTCGAGGTCACCAACTTCAGTCCTTCGAACCTGCTGCGTTTTTGGCAGAGGCCATATATCAACCTCTACATCCCGGTCACCTATAACTTCTGGTCGTTACTGACGGCGCTGTCCGGATACCTGCCGGCCGGGGCGCCTGGTCAGCCCAATCCCTATCTGTTCCATAGCTTCAACCTGCTGGTGCATCTGTCTAGCGCTACCGCAGTCCTGCTTATCCTCGATAGACTGTTCAAAGATAAGTGGGCGGCCTGGGCCGGGGCCTTGCTCTTTGCCATTCATCCGGTCCAGGTGGAGGCGGTGGCCTGGGCGACCGGCTTAAAGGATGTGCTCAGCGGGCTGTTTGCCCTGCTGGCTGTCTGGCAGTACGTAGTCTATGTCAGGTCAGGGGCAGAGGGTGGCGGTCGTTGTCTGAAGCGGCACTATGTCTTGGCCACCCTGTTTTTTCTGCTGGCCTTGTTGTCGAAACCGGGGACTGTGGTGACGCCGCTGATAATTTTGGTCATCAGCTACCTGCTGTTGGATCGGCGGAGAGTGACGATTTTCTTTGAGATGCTGCCCTGGCTTATGCTTACGGTCCCGGTGATATGGGTGACCCAACTGGCCCAGGCCGAGCCGGACCACGTCTTTGTCCCCAGCCTCTGGCAGCGCCTGCTGGTCAGCGGCGACACCTTTTCGTTTTACCTGTACAAGCTCGTTTGGCCGCTCTCCCTAGGCCCCGATTATGGCCGGACGCCGCAGTTGGTGCTGGGCCACGGCTGGATTTATTTTACCGGCCTGCTGCCCTATGCCGCTCTGGTGGCCTTGCTCTGCAAGGCCACGCGGCCGTTGCTGGCGGCGGTTGGGGTCTTTGTTGTCACCCTCTTGCCGGTCGCTGGGGTCATGCCTTTTGTCTTTCAGCAGATCTCCACGGTGGCGGATCGCTATCTCTATCTGGCCATGCTGGGGCCGGCCTTAGGTCTTGCCTGGCTGCTTTCGAAGTGCCGGGCACGAGCGGTTTGGGGGCTGGCCCTGGTGGCGCTTACCCTGTTCGGTCTGAAAAGTATGCTACAGGTGCCGCACTGGCAAGACCCGTTGGCCTTTTACGAGCAGGCCTTGCGGGTCAATCCCCGTAGCTGGACGTCATATAACAATTTGGGTAATCTAAAGGCAGACATGGGCCAGCCGGAAGAGGCCGTGGCCGCCTATGAAAAGGCCGTGGCCGTTGATCCAGACTATGCCGACGCCTATAACAATCTTGGGGTGACCAGGGCCCGTCTTGGTCAACAGGAGGAGGCGATCAACGCCTTCAGAAGGGCGTTGGAGCTCAATCCCTATTTTGTTGACGCCTATATCAATCTGGCCGATCTCTTCAAGGGCAGCGGTCAGGGCGAGAAGGCCATCGAACTCTATCAATGGGCGATCAGCGCCGAGCCATCTTCGCTTAAGGCCTATCGCAGTCTGTGCGCTCTGTATCATGAATTTCATAATAATTCAGAGGCCGCCGCCTGCTACAATAAGCTGTTGGAACTTGAACCTGGGTCTGCCGAGACCTACAACAATCTCGGCACAGTATACAAGGACCTCAACCGAGATGCTGAGGCGGTTGACGCCTACCGGCAGGCCTTAAGCATCAGGCCTGAATCTGCCGAGGTCTATAATAATCTCGGGTTTCTGTACGCCGCCGAGCATAAGTATCTTCTAGCAATCCCCCTCTATGAAAAGGCGGTGGAATTTTTTCCCAGCCATCCTAAGCCCATGCACAATCTTGGCTTGACCTACGAAGCCTTGGGACGGCATGAGGAGGCCATCGCCTGGCTACAGAAGGCAATCGTAGCGGACGGCTCTTTCGCCCCGGCCTTTAATGATCTGTCCCGTATCTATCTGGCGATGAAGCAATTTGGCCTGGCGGTTGAATATGCTGACCGGGCCCGGGAGCTGGGGCTTATGGACCAGGAACAGTTGCGGGCGGTGGCGCCGTATCGAGGCCCAAAATGATGGAGGAGAGAACAATGCATCGCTATCATCCTCTTCTGTTATTGGCACTGCTGGCTGGCGTCGTCCTGGCGGTGTTTCTGCCGGTCTGCGGCTATGAATTCCTGTCTTACGACGACGGCTTTAATGTCTATAACAACTGGCGGGTGACCAGGTTTTCCGCCGCCAATTTGGCCTATTTCTGGCAAGTGCCGTACGAAAATCTCTATGTCCCGCTTACCTATAATCTCTGGGCGGTCCTGGCCTGGATTGCCCAGATGCTGCCGCTGGGCGATGGTAAGCTACTGAACCCGCATATCTTCCATGCGGCGAATCTCGTGCTCCACCTGGGCTGCGCCATGCTCGTCTTTGCCATCGTGCGCCTGCTGGTGGAGAGCCAGTGGGCGGCCTGGGCCGGGGCGTTGGTCTTTGCCGTCCATCCGGTGCAGGTGGAGGCAGTCGCCTGGGTGACGGGCCTGAAGGATGTTTTCAGCGCCTTTTGGTCGTTGATGGCCATCTGGCAGTATGTCTTATATGTCAAGTCGGGCAGGACTGGTAGCTGGGCGGTGGCGCATTGTTTCTTGGTCGGGCTGTGCTTTCTGCTGGCTATGCTGGCCAAACCAGGGGCGGTGACGGTGCCGCTGCTCTTGGTGGTCATCGGCCGCCTGTGCCTGGGGATTAAATGGCGGCGACTTGCACTCGAAATCCTGCCGATGGCGGTCCTGGCCTTGCCAATGGTCATCGTCACCAAAGCGGTGCAGCCGGACACCCAGCAGGCCTGGCAGCCCGCCTTCTGGCAACGTTTGCTGGTCAGTGGCGACGCGCTTTCGTTTTATCTGTACAAGGTCTTCCTGCCGCTGGCCTTGGGGCCTGATTACGGTCGGACCCCACGATTCGTGCTTGAGCATGACTGGGTATATATGACCCCCCTGTTATTAGTGGCGGTCGGCTTCATCCTCTGGCGGACGGCACAGGAGCGGCGCTTGACCGCTGCCAGCATTTTTGTCGCCTCCCTGTTGCCGGTATTAGGTCTGGTCTCCTTTAGTTTTCAGAACATCTCGACCGTGGCTGACCGTTATCTGTATCTCGCCATGCTGGGGCCGGCGCTGGTGATTGGCTGGGCGCTCACCCGGTGGCGGACGAAGTGGGCCTGGCTTATTTTTGCGGTGGCGGCTGCCGGCCTGGCCGGCAAGGCGATTGCCCAGTTGGGGCACTGGCAGAATTCAACAACCTTTACCCGTCATGCGCTGGCGGTTAATCCCAAAAGTTGGGTTATGCATAATAATCAGGGTATTGATCTGACGAAAGCAGGCAGCCATGAAGAGGCCATTGCCGCCTTTGAAAAGGCCCTGGCCCACAAACCGGATTACGCGGAAGCTTATAATAATCTGGGCGTCCTCTATCGGGGTCTCAGTCAAAACACTGACGCCATCGAGAACTTTAAAAAATCGTTGGCGGTAAATCCTGACAACGCCAAATCAGCCTTTAATCTGGCCATGCTGTACAGTGCGCGCAAAAAGCCTCTACAGGCGATTGAAAATTACCGGCAGGCCATACAGGCCAAGCCGGATTTTATCGAGGCCTACAACAACCTCGGTTTGCTCTATCTGGAGCTCAACCGTTCAGAGGAGGCGCTTGCCCTTTACGCGCAGGCCATTGAACTCGCCCCGGATCTGGCCCTGCTCTATTATAATCTGGCCCGGGCCTATGCAGAACTCGGCAAACGCCAGGAATCAATCGCCATGCTCAGCACGGCGACAGAGGTTGATCCGGAGTTTGGGCAGGCCTATCACCAACTGTGCCGCGCCTACTTCGAGCTTGGCGATTATCCTGCGGCCCGCGCCAATGCTGTCCGGGCAAAACTGCTTGGCATTACGGAAGACGGCTGCGGTTCTTTGCTGAAAAGGGCAGGGCTGGTGCAGTGAGATGGAGGGTTATGGACTGAGGACTTAGGTCTGAGGACTGAGTGAAGATCATGCCGTCCCTCAGTCCTCAGCACTCAGCACTCAGTCCTGATCCACTACAAATAACAGTCAAAGGAAAATACAAATCATGCCCGTTAGTATAGAAAAAGTCGATGGTTGGCGCGGTCGTGTACACCGGCAGCGGGGGGTGTTGATACCTGTCTTTCTCCTGTTGACAGTGGCCATGGTCTTTTTTTCGGTCTGCGGCGCTGATTTTGTCAATTACGATGACACGATCCATGTCTACGAGAATGACCGCATCACCAGTTTTTCAATGGCCAATTTTCTCTATTTCTGGAAGGGGCCGCATCAAGGATTGTACATCCCTCTTACCTATTCCCTTTGGGGGTTGGTGGCCAAGGTGTCATCGTTTTTGCCAGCCAGCAATGGCCAACTCCTTCACCCTTCTCTCTTTCATGCCGTAAACCTCTTCCTGCATGGGGTGGCCGTGGTCGTGATTTTCCAGATTCTGCGGCTGATGTTGAAACACGATTGGGCCGCCGGGGCCGGGGCCTTGCTCTTTGCCGTCCATCCGGTGCAGGTGGAAGCAGTGGCCTGGGTAACGGGTATGAGGGATGTGCTCAGTGGTTTGTTTTCCTTGCTCGCCCTCTGGCAGTACCTGTCATACGCTTCAGGTGCGAGGGTAGGGTGCCTACGCCGGAAGTGTTATGGCCTGGCCGGCCTGTTTTTTTTGGCGGCGCTGCTGTCCAAGCCCGGGGCGGTGACCATCCCTCTGGTTGCGGCAGCTTTAGGGTATTTTATTATGAAACGGACGGCGCGGCAGCTTGCCCTTGAACTCGGGCCTTGGGTCGTCCTGGCCTTGCCGGTGGCTTTCGCCGCCAAACTTTTCCAGCCGGACGCGCAATACACCTTTGTGCCGGCCTTCTGGGAACGTTTCCTCATCGCCGGTGACGCGCTTTCCTTCTATCTCGGCAAGCTTGTCCTGCCCTGGACGCTTGCCCCTGATTACGGGCGTACCCCGCAGTATGTGCTGGCGCAGGCTTGGGTCTATGGCAGCGGGCTGCTGTCCTATCTTTTGTTCGGGCTGCTGCTCTGGAAATACCGTAAGCCATGGGCCTTGGCCGCGACCGCAGCCTTTGTGGCGGTCCTCCTGCCGGTCTTGGGCCTTACGCCCTTTCATTTTCAAGATATCTCGACGGTGGCCGACCGCTACCTGTATGTGGCCATGCTGGGACCGGCCTTGGCCCTGGGCTGGGGGCTTACGCAATACCAGCAGCTACGTTGGGGCTGGATCGTTACCGGGGTGCTGCTGGTCGCACTCGGCATCAAGAGTGCGGCGCAGGTGCGGTATTGGCAGGACTCCCTCACCTTTAATAACTATGCGGTTAAGGTGAATCCGCAGAGCGCCACCGCCTATATTAACCTTGGCGTTGCCTTCAGAGACGCCAAACAAATCGACCTTGCCATTGCCGCCTACCAGAAGGCCATAGCGATTGATCCACGTAATCTGCAACCCTACCTCAACCTTGGCAATCGTTATAAAGACGCGAAACGACCGCAAGAGGCCATCTCCTATTTCAAAAAGGCCGTAGAGGTTGATCCCGCAGATGCTGATGCCTATTTCAAACTTGGCGATATTTACCGAGAGAGCGGCGACAGTCGCGAGGCCTTGTCGTATTACAAACTAGGCTTAGGACTGCGGCCTGATTTTGCCAGGGGCCATGCCAATCTAGGCCTGCTCTATAAATCGATGAACAACGATGCAGAGGCCATTGCCGCTTACCTGAAGGCCATAGAAGTAAAGCCTGACTTTGCCGAGGTCTATAACAATCTCGGGCTCATCTACGAGAAAGACAACAAGGAAGAGGCCATCAGTATGTATCAAAAGGCCCTGGCCATGAAACCAGATCTTGGCGAGGCCGCCAATAATCTCGGGATTCTCTACCTGGGGCTGAAGCGGGACCGCGAAGCCATCCCTCTTTTTCAAAAGGCCATGGCCGTCTACCCTGATAACCCGCTACCGTGTAACAACCTGGGGCTAGCCTATTTCAATCTAGGGCAATTCAGTGAAGCAACAGGCTGGTTTCAAAAGGCGATCACCATAAAGCCTTCTTTTGCGCCCGCCTTAAACAATCTGTCACGGGTTGACCTACAGTTGGGTAAGATTGACTCGGCCCTTGATTATGCGGACAAGGCCAAGGCCCTTGGCTTTAGTGATCCAGAGCATTTTGAGGCCTTGCAAAGGTATCGAAGGTGATTTAAGGGAATAGCTTGGGGGAATTAACTGCGGTTGGGATCTGCGCGGGGGCCATCCCTTTGACTCTGCTCAGCCTGTCGGGTTACGCCTTGCGGCTAACCGCGACCTACACAAAACTACAAAATAAATCCGTCAAGGAGGGATAAGCCATGACCTTCTACTGCAAAAATTTTGACATCAACGCCGTGTGTCGCCCCGGCTCTATCGAGTCCATGGACTTGGAGGCGAGGTCTCGAACGAGATCGAGTGCCTGACATGACTGGATGCATTCGTGGAATAAGTTCCAGAAGTCGCGCATGAAACCGAATTCCCGAGACACGCCAACTGGTAAAAGTTCAGTGTCCCAGGGCGCCTCGATCACCTGTATGCTGCGCTTCTCGGCCAGCTCCCTATGGGCTTGATCGTTCTGCCACCGTGTGATGGCCGGCGTCACAAGGGCAGCCATATAGCGCTTGATGTAGGCAGGTTGATCGCGTCCCACAGCCAAGCATAACCAGCGGCGGCCACTGAACTCGGGTAAAAAAATAGCGCGTCCCCGCCGTCTGCGTTGATGCGCTTGTTAGCGATTTTTGTTTATCATTTCGCTCTTTGACAATTTCATAGCCATTCAGCGATTTCCTTTTGCTCGGTTGTGCGTTTTGCACAACAACTGGCAATTTTGGGGTGAGGTCGCTCCGCCACTGCTCCATGCTGCCACATGGTCGGCATCCATTTCGGCCAACTTCCACATTTTACTCTTGTTGGCATCATGTCCAATGGCACAGAGTGGGCAGTTTGAACTACCTTTATCCTCAGCTTTCCTGGTCTGTGTTGAGTAGACGGATTTTTTGGTCGCTTCATCAAAAACCCGAACATCAAGCAATTTAGTGTCTTTAGAACCGCCAAGGATGTACTCAAAAATGCCCTTGCGGTTTTTGACATACGGGTCACCGTAGAGCTTTTGCACTTCGGCTGATACCTGCGCGGGGCTGTAAGATGTTTTGTGATACACTTCGTATAATCGCCCCCACTCTAGCCCGCGCATCTCGCTCTCAACATCAGTAAATACAGTAGAAACCCAGTCGATTACGCTGTTGAAATATTTTTTTAATTCATTGATATTCTTGTCGCTGCGATGACGGCTCATATAGTCGCCAATGTTGCCCTTGCTTACCCAATCCAACGCACATTCTAAAAATTCCTGTCGGTTTGCGCTGCCTTTAATATAAGCGCTCCATTTCTGGATGTTAGCGTTTTGGCTATTACTGAACTCCTCTTTGCCGAGGGTCACAAACGGGCCAGAATACACGGCATTGAGCAACTCCTGATCGTTAAGCGGAACCCCGGCGATATTGATTGTCTTGAACCACTCTTTTATTTCGCTTTCTTTGCCTTCACATTCATAGATGAGCATTTTAGTTTCCAATATTCTGGCTTTCTTGTCTTCTGCCATACCGCCAAAATATTGTTCCATACTATTTTCGTCTTTGATGGCAAATTTTCCAGTTACAAATCGACCAACGCTTGTAATGCGCTGCTGCCCGTCTAAAACCTCAAAATTGCCTTCGCTTACTGTATTGAAATAAATCAAGCCCAATGGGTAGCCCTTGAGTATTGATTCGATAACGGCCATTTCTCTTTTCCCACCGTCCGAGGCATAAATGTAGTTGCGTTGATACTCCGGCTGAATTGTGAGCTTGCCAGACAAACCGAAAAGACCTTTGCCTTCCAGTTCGTTATAGACAAACCCTTCGCAGATATCTTTGATGGTGATGTCAGTTTTTAAGGTTGTTTTCATGCTTTTTCCATTTTATGCCTTATAAAAATTCTTTTATAGGCCATCTTTGCTATATTGTTTTCATAGTAACCGGCTGTTGGATTGCCTTCCTTATATGCTCCAGTGCCGCCAGATTTATAATAATCCTCAACAAACTCTTTTGTTAAACCAGATGTTTTCTTGTATTTATCATCAACAAGACCATTATCGCTTGTCCCTAAAATTTCAAACTGTTCTGGGTTGTACTTATCCAGAAAGCTGATTGGTACGCCCATAGCTCCATCGTAGTCGCTTGGAATGGAGTCAGTAAACGGCACCTCTACGGCGTCGTAATTGTCGTACTTGAGATACTCTTTTTTACCTTTGATTTGTTTGTGTTTGCTGAATTTCAAGTTGTCGCTCATGGTCATAAGCGGCAGCGGTTGGTGGCGGCGTCCGTGGTCAAGAGTCGTGAACCAACAAGAGTTTCCCAATCTTGTATAGTCGCCCACGTAGCCAAGTCGAGCCGCCTTTTGTCTGTCACTCTCTGCGATCTCCGAGCCGTTTGGTACGGCGAAAACCATATCACTCCCGTTCCCGGTCGCTCCAAGCCATAGCCTATTTGCCTTTATCAACGGGAAAATTTCTTTATATGTAATTGCATTCATGTTGCCGATAATGACGAACATTTTGTTGTAATCAACAAGTTGTTTAACATATTCACGAAACAGGCTAAACGGCGGGTTTGTTACCACGATGTCTGATTGTTTCAGCAGATTTATACATTCACTGCTACGAAAGTCTCCGTCGCCTTCAAGAGGCGTCCATTCGTTGTGTTTGTTTTCCTTTAACTGCTGGGCAACATCCTTCAGGTTGAATTCGCCGTCGCCGTCCATATCGTGTACTTCGTTGATTATAAACTGGTTGGCATTTATCTTTGGTCGGCCTTTCAACTTTGGCAGAGTTTCGTCGTTACCAAATAATGACAATTGCGTATTGGCTATGGGAGAGGGCTTGTAACTGGTGGTGATAAGCTGTTTTAATCTGAGCTTGTTGAAATTAAGCACGAAATAGCGAAAGAAATTGCTCTCGAACGGATCGTCGCAGTTGCAATACACAACCTTGCCTCGGAAGGCATCGGGGTTGTATTCCAAGTACGCCTCAATTTCTTTCTGGATATCCCCGTACTGGGTGTAAAATTCGTCGTTTTTTTCTTTTTTAGCACTTGTTAGGTTCTTGTTTGCCATAATTCATATTTCTCCAAGCCAAAATTACCTTCATTCCTTAATTCTGGCCGAGAATATCCTGCCTGTGCAGGAATGGCAAGAACGCCGTTGTTGATATGGTGGGAATTTTCTTCTCGCTAAGTTATTATCTAAACAGATTCGTCTCAATAATACCTCAAAAAGTGGTGTTATCGAGTTAGCAAAAATGGTGTCCTGCTTCCACGCTAACAATTATTAGGACAAGTTGGCTTTTCACGGTGCCCCAAGACGCCAAGCATATCCGACCTACCATAAAACTGACGTTACAGTATCGGGAAGGCATTTTTTTGTCAATAAAGTTTGAAGGTACTTGGCAAAAGGCCGATACGCTTGATTACATTCTAAGTTTTGTCAAACTATTGTTACCCGGGCAAGGCCGGGGGGACCGTAGGGAAATTACCAGAGGCACCAAAAAAATTGACCTCTTTAGAAGCATCTGTGTATATTTTTAATATTGGGGAGTAAACAGAGGGAGGCTGACAATAGGCCAATCATAAAATGCATATGCCATAAAAAAAAGGCCCATCTTCAGCACTTTGTTAAAACTTATCTAAAGAAATAGTAAGCAATGGCAATCTCAATAGTTCAACAGACCAGTGTTTTGCAGATGACGCAGGCGATGTTTGGCGCAGCGCCAGGAGCAACCTACCTGTCAGCTTTTGGAGATATGTTGGCAGCCGGCGCATCACTGGCCGACCTGGCCCAATTCTTGTCCGGCACTGTTTACTTCTATGGCAAGAGTTATTCCGCCAGCCTTACCTCAACCCAGTTTGCCGATGCCTTTGTCGATGACCTGGTAGGCAGCCATGCTTCCACCTCAGATAAGGCCTGGGCAAACAGCTACATTGTCGGCAGAATGGCAACCGGCGCCACCCAAGCTGATATTATTTCCGAGCTTACCCAGGCCCTTTCGTCCGTCTCTGCCGATAATGCCAGCTGGGGGGCTGCCGCCACCTCGTACAACACCACCGTCGCCACAAAAATTATAGAAAATATGATGGGCAGTTCGGCAACGGCTGCCGCCAAGACCGCAGCGGTAAACTATATCGTCGGCCAAATGGCAACCGGACATACCGTGGGTCAGATGGTCGATTATGTCATAACCGCCATTGACAACGTTGACCATGCCGATGGCACTTGGGGCAATGCAGCTGATTTGTTTGATAACCGAATTGAAGTCTCAAGGTATTACTCGGTCGATAAGGCGGGCGCTGCTACCGACCTGGGCACCCTGCAACAGGCCCTGGCCGCCGTCACCACCTCTGCCGACAGTATCGCAACGGCCAAGGCCATGTTTGACTCCGCACAAAGCGGGATGGTCCAGGATGGCTACCTCTCCGGCGCCAACGTATTTGTCGACATGAATGGCAATGGCATTTACAACGTTGGCGAGACCCTTGTCACCACTGATGCCAATGGCAGTTTCACCCTGCCTGCCGGGGCCTTTGGCAGGATTGTAGTAACCGGCGGCATCGATATCTCCACAAATCTTCCTTTCACCGGCAGGCTGACCGCCTCCGCCGGTGCAACAATGGTCACTCCCCTTACCACCCTGATGCAGGCCATGGTGGATTCGGGCGAAACCGTGGCACAGGCGCAGAGCAAAGTGCTGACCGCACTCGGCCTGCCCACCACGAGCGACCTGCAAACCCTGGATGCGATTGCAGTTGCAGTCGGCAGCGGCACCACGGCGGAGAAGGCCGCCGCCGCACAGGTACAGGCTGCTGCTGCCAAGGTCGCCAGCATCCTGGCCCAAGGTAGCGCCGTCATACGAGGGGCATCGAGCGCCACCTCGGCCACTGACGCCATGGCCAAGATGGTCACGGCCCTGGCCAATAATTTTTCAGTCGCCACCACCACGGTTGACCTGACGCAGACCACGGTCCTGAAGAGCGTGATGACCGAAGCTGCCGCATCCACCTCGACCATGGCGACCTCGGCGGTAGCCGCCTCTCTGGACAACATCGCCAGCGTCATGACCAGCTCAACCGCCTCGATAGACGCCGCCATCACAGACAACCCCACCAACTTCATTGCTGCTCTATCGCAGATCGCCAAAGTACAACTAGTTGCGCAAGGGGCAACGGCGACTTCGCTGCAGACCGGAATGGCTGCGGGCAATATCGCCAGTACGGTGAGCAACTTTACCGGGACGGCGCTCAATACAGCGGTTGAAGCAGCGGTTGCAGGAGATTTGACAGCGGATGTGCCGGCGACGAGCGGGACGCCGGACGTGACGTTTACAGTGACTAAAACTGCCGGTGTTCTGAGCTTCGGCGGTACCGCTACCGGTTTCATGACCATAGCAATGAGTGATGGTACGCATGCGACCTTTACACGGGGAGGCGTTTCTACTGTTGAACAAAACTTAAGCGGCGTGACAGGTATCAATGACCCCAACAACGCAATTATCATCTCTGCAACCGTGGCAGCCTCATTGGCTGCGAACGGTACAAAATTTGATGCTGGGGATGCATTGACCATCACCGGGATTACAGACGGTGCTTCGACAAATGCAGCCGCGGCCTTCACCACCGTGACCTACGGCGGATCAGGCATCACCCTGACCGGTGATGGCACCGTCACCATGACCGACAACCTGTTGGTCGCCCAGGCGGCAACGACCAAGTGGTCAGCCACCGACGCCCTGATCATCACCGGCATCACTGATGGCGCAGAGACAAATGCCGCCGCCGCCTTCACCACCGTGACCTACGGCGGATCAGGCCTCACCCTGACCGGGGATAACACCGTCACCATGACCGACAACCTGCTGGTCGCCCAGGCTGCAACAAGCAAGTGGTCAGCCACCGACGCCCTGACCATCACCGGCATTACAGACGGCGCTGAGACGAATGCCGCCGCCGCCTTCACTATCGTGACCTATGGCGGATCAGGCATTACCCTGACCGGG
>JANNQL010000025.1:0-1783 GCA_031400755.1 Pseudomonadota bacterium
GTCTCACCCGGCGATACCAGGATGACCACCTCGCCCCGGGCCTTGCCCAGCGCCACGCTGGCCATGACCTCTGATATCGTGCCACGGATGAACTCTTCGTAGATCTTGGTCAATTCACGAGCAACAACAACCGGGCGCTCTCCGAGCACCTCACGTATATCCTGCAGGGTGGCCTCAAGCCGGTGGGGCGCCTCATAGAGCAGCAACGTCCCGGATAGGCCGGCTAGGTTGGCAAGAAAGGTCCGCCGTTTGCCCTGGCGCGCAGGGGGGAAGCCGGCGAAGGTGAAGCAGTCGCTGGGGAGTCCGGAGCCCGAAAGGGCAGCCATGGCGGCACAGGCACCGGGGATCGGGATGACCTGGATACCCTCAAGAACAGCATCCCGTACCAGTTGGTAGCCGGGATCGGAGATACATGGTGTGCCGGCGTCGGAGATCAGCGCCACCGACCTCCCCCGGCGCAACGCATTCAGGATCCGTTCGCCCTTGAACTGCTGATTATGATCGAAATATGAGGTCAGCGGTTTGGAGATGTTGAAGTGATTCAAGAGCTTGAGCGAATGCCGGGTGTCCTCGGCGGCGATCTGGTCCACCTCTGAGAGGATGCGTACGGCCCGGTAGGTCATGTCCTCCAGATTGCCTATTGGGGTGGCGACTATATAGAGTATGCCAGCCATCTATTTCAGGGTGGAGATGTAACTGCGTATGCCTTCCAGGATGCCTTCAGCGGTCATCTCCTGATAGGCCGGGTCTTTCAGGCGGACCTCCTCAATTGCGTTGCTGAGAAAGGCGGCTTCGACCAGGATGCTCGGCATGGTGGCCCCAACCAGGACGTAAACGGACCCTGCTTGACCCCCAGGTTCTTGACATCGGCATGGCTTCCGCGGGCCTTTTTATGGAGGGCTTTTTGAACCTCATCAGCCAGGTGAGCGGAGTCGTTGAGCTTGTAGTTGGCCATCAGGTCGAACAGGATGGCCTGCAGTACGCTGACCTTCTCCAGGGTGGTGCCGTTCTCCTTGGCTGCCAGTTGGGCGGCCTTTTCGGTCTTGGCCAGGTTGAGGTAGTAGGTTTCGATCCCGGATGCATTACGATTGTTGGCGGCATTGGCATGGACAGATACGAAGAGGTCGGCATTGACCTTATTGGCTATGGCGGTGCGCTCCTCCAGGGGGATGAACACATCGGTGGAGCGGGTCATGACCACATCCAGTCCCAGCTCCTGTTTCAACAGCTCTCTCAACTGGAGGCCGATGTTCAGGACCACGTCCTTTTCCTGGGTGCCGCTGGGGCCGATGGCGCCCGGGTCGTGGCCGCCGTGGCCCGGATCGACCACAATGCGCCGTATCTTGCTGATGACCGGTTTTCTGGTCGCCTTGACCTTCTTCTCCGCTGCGGGCGTCTCCATTGGTTTCGTTTCCGCCAATGTCTCCGGTTTGGCGCTGATGGTCTGTTCCAGCTTGGATATCTCGGTACGGCGCTCGCCGCGTACATCTATTACCAGGCGTGCCGGTTCTGAAAGTGGAAAAACCTTGTAATCCTTTATGTTTTCTGTGTCCAGCACTACCCGCACCACATCGGCCTTGTACTGGCCAACCCTCGCGCCCTTTAGCAGCCCGTCTCCGATGGTGATATCCTTGACACTCGGACCCAGTTTGGTGTGATGCAGGTCGATATAGACTCTGCCCGGCTTGTCTGCGTTCCCCTTGCCCAGTTCGTGGGCCTCCCAGGTCACATCATGGTCCAGCCCAAGCGAGATACGGGTGTAGTCCGGGTTTGACCAGTGCTT
>JANNQL010000026.1:0-15126 GCA_031400755.1 Pseudomonadota bacterium
GCCTGCCGCCTTTTATCATCATGACCGGCCATGGCAATGAGACCATTGCCGTTAAGATGATGAAACTCGGCGCCATCGACTATCTGGTCAAGGACAGTGTCTTCCTGGACCTCCTGCCTTCAGTGGTGGAGCAGGCGGTGAACAACATCGAGATCCAGCAAAGATTGGCCGTGGTCGAAAAGGAGAAGGCGGCCCTGCAAGAACAGCTTAATCAGGCCCAGAAGATGGAGGCCATCGGCACTCTGGCCGGCGGCATCGCCCATGATTTCAACAATATCCTAACTGCCATCCTGGGCTATACCGAGATGGCCCTGGAGTACATTCCCGAATCCAACCCGGCCCATGACATGCTTCCCAAGGTCATTGAGGCCAGTCTTAGGGCCCGGGACCTGGTCAAGCAGATCCTCGACTTCAGCCGCAAGTCGGCAATGACTCGCATCCCGATTCAGATTCATCTGCTCATCAAGGAGGCCATCAAGCTCCTGCGCGCCTCGATACCGACGACGATTGAGATCAAACAAAGCATCCATGCCGATTGCGGCTATATCCTGGCTGACCCGACCCAGGTCCATCAAGTGCTCATGAATCTCTGCACCAATGCCTCGCAGGCCATGGAGGATGGCGGCGTATTGCAGGTAACGCTTGACTGTGTCACTCTCTCAACAGAAGACCTGATCAATGAAAATGAACTGGGGCCCGGCCACTATGTAAGGCTTACGGTCAGCGACACGGGTACCGGCATTGACCCAGTGACCTTAGGGAGAATCTTTGAACCATACTTTACCACCAAAGGGGTTGGCAAAGGTTCGGGCATGGGTCTGGCCGTGGTCCACGGCGTGGTCAAAAGGCATGAGGGCATGGTCCGGGTGGAGAGCGCCCTTCGTCAAGGGACCACCTTTTCGGTCTTCTTCCCGCAAGTCGATAAAGAGTTTGAGCAGGAGACAAGAACTGCGGCAGAGACTCTGTCCTTCCGGGGCAATGAGCGCCTCCTGGTGGTGGATGATGACCCGGTCATTGTCCATATGCTGCAAAAAAACTTTACTGATCTTGGCTATCAGGTTGTTACTGAAACAGACAGCCTAGCGGCGCTTGAACGCTTTCGCGGCCAGCCCGATGCCTTTGACCTGGTGATCACTGATCAGACCATGCCGAAGATGACCGGCGAACAGCTGGCAATGGCCCTCCTGGCCATACGGCCAAAGCTGCCGGTTGTCCTCTGCACCGGCTTTAGCACCAAGATTGATGACCGCCGGGCGGCTGAGATCGGCATCAAGGCCTTCATCATGAAACCCTTCATCAACAATGACCTTGCCGAAGTTGCCCGCAAGTTGCTTGATCCTCAGCCAGCGGAAAAGCAGCCTTTGACCCCTGCTAATAAGTAAATCCATTTCTAAATCAAACATACTGTCTGATCTCGCGCAGAGGCGCGGAGATTTTTTTGTCTTTCTCAGCGTCTCTGCGCCTCTGCGCGAAAACATTCAGGGATGTTGACGCTGCATATCCTTCCTTCTTTGCTGACTCCGACCGATAAAACCATTTCTGCTTTCTGCCATTTTCTGCTAGAGTTGAAGACGTGAAGGTGGAAAATTCAAGCATCATAGCCATGAGCGGGGCCAGTGGTTTTGTTGGTACGCACTTGAGCCGCGCCTTGCAGCAGGCGGACTGGAGCGTCGTCCCCCTGGGCCGCCAGGAGCTTGGCGGTAGCGCCGCGACCCTTGCCGAACGCTTGCAAGGGGCACGGGGTGTTATCAATCTGGCAGGCGCCCCCATCTTGGGACGTTGGACCCCGGCCTACAAAAAGACCTTGGTGGACAGCCGGATTGGGGTTACCCGCCGATTGGTCGAGGCCATGGCCCTGATGCCTGAGAAGCCGGAGATCTTAATATCGACCTCGGCGGTGGGTTATTATACCGCCGGTCGCCGCCATACCGAGGATGATCATGTGCCGGCCACTGACTTCCTCGGTCACCTCACCCGGGATTGGGAGCAGGAGGCCTGGAGCGCCCGGGGGCTTGGCGTCCGGACCGTTATTTTCCGGCTGGGGGTAGTCCTGGGGCCTGGTGGCGGCGCGCTCAAACAGATGCTGCCGCCCTTCCGCTGGGGGTTCGGCGGCACTATTGGCCACGGCCACCAAGCCTTTTCCTGGATTCATCGCGATGACTTGATCGCCGCCTATTTGGCCGCACTGGCCGACCCTGCCTGGGCGGACGCCTATAACCTCACCGCCCCCGAACCCACCACTAACGCCGGTTTGACCGAGGCCCTGGGGCAGGCCCTGGCCCGTCCAACCTGGCTTTCGGTGCCTGAATTTATTTTACGCTTACGCTTTGGCGAGGGAGCTTCGGTGTTGACCCACGGTCAGGAGGTCGTTCCGAAACGTTTGCTGGACTCGGGTTTTAAGTTTACCTATACCACCATTGGGCAGGCGGTCAGGCAGTGTCTGGCCGACTGGCCATCGTAACTGCTCAGGTCGATAGACTGAAGGCTATTAGGCTGAAGGGCTGGCGGTATTATTACAAAATATTTGGAGCTTACGCCTTTCTCTGTTCTCTATTTTGCTAACAGTCTTCAGTCTACCGCCTAAACAACCTGAGCCGTTACTGGCCATCACCATAACGAGGAATTAAATATGTTTCGAAAAAAACAGCCCACCAGGGGCAAGGCCGCCAGACCAGGTCGCCAGCCCAGACAAGATCGCAACCGCCGTGGCGGCCCCCGCACCGGCGTCCGCGCCGCCGAAGGGGCCAAGTCCCTAGTCAGTCGAGGCCAGGTGTCGGCCGACGATATCGTCGGTTTCATCATGGCCAATGGCGGTCAGGCCGAGATGGCCGAGATCATGGAGGCCTTTGAGCTGGGGCGGAACGCCCGCAAGGAGGTCCACACCGCCCTCCAGGCCCTGATCGCCCAAAGACTGCTGCGGCTGATCAACGACGAGACCTATGCCGTGCGCGAGGCCAAAGACTATGTGGAAGGGGTCTTAAGCGTCAACCCCAGAGGCTTTGGTTTTGTCACCCTGACCCCAGCCCCGGCCCGTAATCAGCCGCCGGATGTCTTTGTGGCCGAGCGCAACTTAGGTGTTGCCCTGCATGGCGACCGGGTGCTGATCAAGATCAGTGACGTTGGCCGGGAGGGCAAACAGGAGGGCCGGGTCCTCAAGGTCCTGAGCCGGGGCACGACCCTGATCGTCGGCATTTACAAGGCCGGGGCACCGCTAGGCATGGTTTGCCCGGAAGACGAGCGCTTTGCCTTCAATATCCTGGTGCGCCGCGAGCAGAGTTGCGGGGCGCGGGATGGCGAGGCGGTGGTGGCCAAGATCACCGAGTACCGCCATCTGGGCGGCGTCAATTGCAAGGGCGAAATTGTTGAAGTACTCGGCAACCCCGACAGTCTGCGGGTGCAGACCGAGATCGTCATCCGCAAATTCCAGCTGCCCCACAAATTCAGCGCCGAGGTCGAAGGCCAACTTGCTGCGGTCAGCGGCAAGGTTGAGGCCGGGCCGGGCCGCCTTGACCTGCGGCCTACCCTGCACATCACTATCGATGGCGAGACGGCCCGCGACTTTGACGATGCGGTGGCCATTGAGACTACACCCAAGGGCTACCGGCTCTATGTCTCCATCGCCGATGTCAGCCATTATGTGCCGGAAGGCAGCCCGTTGGACGGCGAGGCTTACCTGCGCGGCACCAGCGTCTATTTCCCGACCATGGTGGTGCCTATGCTGCCGGAGCGCCTGTCGAACGACCTGTGCAGCCTGGTCCCCAATCAGGACCGCTATGCCTTTACCGCCATCCTGGATTTTGACATACAGGGCCGTCTGCAGGATAAGCGGTTCGCCAAATCAGTCATCTGCAGCCGCTACCGTATGACCTACAATCTGGTCAGCCAGATCCTGATCGATCAGGACCAAGCGGTTCGCAGCCAGTACCCCCCCCTGCTCGGCCCCTTGGCGGAGATGGAAAAGCTGGCCCGGCTCCTGCTGGGTGAACGCATGGCCCGCGGCAGTATCGGCTTTGAGTTGCCGGAGGCCTTTGTCGAAGTGGACGAGGACGATACCGTCAAAGACATCTCCCGCCGGGAGAGGAATTTCGCCCACCAGATTATCGAGGAGTTCATGCTGGCGGCCAACGAGGCGGTGGCCCACGCCATGGACGATAAGCATCTCAGCCGCGGCCTGTACCGCATCCATGAGACGCCGGACCCCCTCAAGGTGGCGGAGTTTGCCCAGTTCGCCAAGACCATGGGCCTGGCCATCCCGGACGAGGCAGCAGGGACGCCGGCCTGGTTTGGCCGGGTCCTGGAGTTGGGTAAGGGCAGCCCCCAGGAGTACATCGTCAATAACCTGCTGCTACGCACCATGAAACAGGCCCGCTATTCCCACGACAACGTCGGTCATTTCGGGCTGGCAGCGAGCCATTACTGCCATTTCACCTCCCCCATCCGCCGCTATCCCGATCTGATGGTGCACCGGGCCCTGGCCGCTTCTTTAAGCGCCGGCTCAAAAAAATCACACAAAAAGGCCACTGTCGGCAAGGGAGAGGACGAGGGGGGGGAAGGCATGGGGGCGGGTGAATTCCTCTCCAGCCGCGAACGGGTGGCGGTGGACGCCGAACGGGAGATGGTGGACCGCCTCAAGGTCCGTTACATGGAAGACAAGGTCGGCGAGTCCTTTGACGCCATCGTCTCCGGGGTGGCCTCCTTCGGACTCTTTGTCGAACTGATTGCGTCCTTCATCAGCGGCGCGGTGGCGATCACCGACCTCACCGATGACTACTACCATCTGGACGAGCGCAACCATCGTCTGATCGGCAAACGCTCTAACCGCATCTACCAAATCGGTACGCTGGTCCGGGTCACCCTGGCCAGCGTTGAGAAGGCCAGACGCCGGATCAACTTCGTGATTACGGCGGAGGCTGCCCGTTAAGATATGGGCTGTAGGAGGGGTAAATGGTAAAGGAGGTCAACGCCCCATCGCTAAAGATTGCCTCAATGGAGACGGTTATTCAGCAGCCGGCCATGGCTCATCTTTTCTTTCCTCCATCAGATAACAGAATTGGTCCCATTCGAACTCCCGTCCGGAAATCGGGCAGCGTAGGGTCACCTTACGCTCACCCACGGCCACCACTTGCCAATCACCGGCTCGTTTACCGTCCGTGATCCGGATTTTCTGGCCAATCGTGAAGGGGTACGGCTTAAAAAAAGTCACATCGTCTGTGGTCATGGGTGCCTCCACTTCTCACCAAGGGTCTCTTCCTGCACCTCCTTCCCCTCCGCTTGCAAACGCCTGATCCGGATGGCCCGCCGCCGCTCAGCCACCAGAAAAAGATGGGCCATGATCCCTTGACCATGGTTTGATTCCAAAATAATTTCGCCCCCTTGCTCGGCGACAATTCTCTGCGCCAGGGTGAGGCCCATACCTTGGTGCCTAGTTTTTCGGGTGAAGAACAGGGCGAACACCTTGTCCCGATCATCCGGGCTGATGCCGCAGCCCTGGTCAATAATGCTGATCCGGTAAGGCAAGGATTTGCCGCTTGGCCCGATCTCCAGAGTTACAGACTGCCGCCCGGCCTCTGAAGCCTCGCAGGCATTATCCACCAGGGCAGTGATGGCCTGAATGAGGAGGGTGGGGTCGATAGAGACCGTGGCCGGCAGCAGATCGTCCGGGCAGCGAACCAGCAGGGGGCACCCTGCCGTCTGCGCCCGTGGGCTGACCTCGCTTGAGATCTTCTGGACCAGGGCCTCGAAGGTCACGGGACTAACTTTCGGGTGCGGCACCTTAGAAAATGCACTCAGGGCGTCAAGCAGGTCTTCCAGGCGCTTGGCCTCATCAAGAATGGCCTGGGTGTAGCGGCTGTCGGCCCCCGCTTGTTTGGCCAGACGGCTGGCAAAGCCGCCGATGATTGACACTGGATTGCGAATCTGGTGGTTGATGTCATCAAGCATCCGACCCAGCGAGGCAACCCGTTCGGTATGCTTCAGGGTCTTTTCAAGACTTTTGAGACCAGAGATGTTGTGGATGGAGAGAATGGCGTTTTGGCTGCCGCCCACATGGAATTGGGAGGTTGAGATGAGGGCCATGAAACGGGATCCGTCAAAACGGAGCAGCATGACCTCGTCCTCGAATTCCGTCGCGTTTCTGGCCAGATGCAGGAGGTTGGGGGCGAGGATCTCCTGGTCATCAGGCATGAACAGGCGGGTGACTGGCTGTCCGATAAGCTGGTTAACGTGGCCGGTGCTGAACATGGCCGCGGCCTTATTGTTGGCAAAGGTAATCCGATCATTAGGACCGACGATGAGGATGGCGTTGTTGACAACGCTGAGGATGGAGTCGGTCAGGGTGTGCAGGCTGTTCATTCGCTCCATTAGGCCGGCAGGCCGGCCAGAAACTCGTTCTCCTCCATTAGTGGGGGGCCACCAAGCTCAACAATTAGCGCTTCCAGATCGCTGTAGGTCCTGACATTCATATTGAGGAACAAGAGGGCGATGCCCTCATCGTCCACCCTGACCACTTCCCCTTTCATCCGCAAAGCGCAGTTGACCGTGGTGGTGGCGGCTTCATGGAATTCGATGTCGCACTGACTGCCTTCCTCCTGCTCAAGACAACCAACAACCCACACCCCGATCAGGCTGAGGTTCTGGGCCGCGCAGCTAAGGTAACGACGGCCATTAAAATACAGATCAACTTTGCCCTGATAGGGAATTCGCTGGTGTTTTCGTTTGGATTGACGGGCCACGTTAGTCTCCAAGATTTTGCTGAAGATGATGTAATGGCAGTTGCCTGCCTACCGTGGCAAAAATACTACAATGATTCGTTGACTTGGTCAAAGTAAAACGATAATTTTGGCGAGTGCGGATTTTCAGGACATGGGGTCAGACCCCAGTTATCATCGACTGCCAGACGACAGGTTGTCCACTACAAAAGGCGAACAGCGGAGGGCGAGGCTCTTCTTTTTGACCCAGATCAGGATCATGGTCACGGTCTCACCTTCCAGGTTGACGATGCTGGGCAGTTCTTCGACGAAATCAACGTCCTCGTTATTGAATTCGTAATAGAGACTTGAGCAGTACGGGTCGGCTATCAAGATGAATTTGTCAGGGGAGTAAGGGTGCCGGTGGGGGGAGCCGGAAAAGGGGACATGGCTATCCCGCAGGTCAGTAAACCGCTGAATTTTTTGGACGGCGAGGACTTCAAATTTCTTGACCTCTTGCAAAAATTTGGTAATTGGCATAATTTCCACTTTTGACGGTAAAAGGATTAAACTGACTCCATTCAGTATGGTTTTCCTTTAATGTATAAGGCCGGAAGGTCAGTTGTCAATCCCTTTACGAAAGGGCTCCCCCTCCCGAAAAATTGGCCATGCTCTTTCTTGATGTCGTCGCCATAGGACAGATTTCCGGCATCACAAGGCATTTTTTGCGCGACTGGCATACTTTCAGCCTCTGTCGCCACGCGAGGTGGCGCCTTTGTCGGCCAATTTTTTTTTGCGACTTTATCATTTCTTGATTATGCCAAATCAAGTATAGTGCTGCCAGTTTTGGGCTATGCGGTGTCCATCGTTCACGCCAGATCCCT
The DNA here is from genome assembly GCA_031400755.1 of Pseudomonadota bacterium. Lineage (GTDB taxonomy): Bacteria > Desulfobacterota > Desulfobulbia > Desulfobulbales > VMSU01 > VMSU01. Next base: position 7,571 of record JANNQL010000026.1, read on the forward strand.
GGGGAATGGACGTTAGGCTGAAAAATCTTTGACCGGAAGCGTGCCGGCAGTGCGACAGATGTTGTGCTGGTGCAAGCTCCCCCTCATTCCAATGAAAGATAAGGAGAGTATCATGAGCGATGACAAGGTAATCCATCTCAACGATGCAACATTTGACGCCGAAGTCTTACAGAGTGACATGCCCTGCCTGGTGGACTTCTGGGCCCCCTGGTGCGGCCCGTGCAAGGCCATTGGTCCGGTGATTTCAGAACTCGCCGCCCAGTTTGACGGCAAGGTCAAGATTGCCAAGATGAATGTCGATGAAAGCCCTGCCACGCCAGGCAAATATGGGATCAGGGCCATCCCCACCTTGATTATGTTCAAGAGTGGCAAGGTCATCGAGCAGACTACCGGCGCGGTTGGCAAGACCCAACTGATAGCCATGATTGAAAAGGCAGGCTGAGTCAAGGCCGGCTGCTTTTTGAGATATGGCGAACGACCCTATCCATGAACTCATCATCGTCGGTGGCGGGCCGGGCGGTCTGACCGCCGGACTCTATGCCGCTCGGGCCCGAATCGATACAGTTCTAGTGGAGAAGGGGGCCGCTGGCGGCCAAATCCTGGTCACTGACTGGATCGACAATTATCCTGGCTTTCCGGAAGGACTGAGCGGCTTTGACTTGGCCGAGAAAATGGCAGCCCAGGCCCAGCGCTTCGGCCTGCAAATCACCATGCAGACCGTTACCTCCATGGATCTGACGACGGAGGTGAAGACCATCTTTTTTGAGGGCGGGGAGTCGATAAGCAGCCGGGCGGTCATCATCGCCACCGGGGCGCGCCCCAATAAGCTACGGGTGCCGGGCGAGGCCGAGTTGGCGGGCAAGGGGGTTTCCTATTGCGCCACCTGTGACGGACCATTTTACCGGGACATGGATATCGCGGTCGTCGGTGGCGGCGATACGGCCTTACAGGAGGCGGTGTACCTCACCAAATTTGCCAGGACCGTCACCGTGATTCACCGCCGCAAAGAGTTCCGGGCCGCCCCCATCATCCAGGAAGAGGCCAAGGCCAATGGCAAAGTGCGCTTTCTGTACGAGGCCCAGGTCGTTGGCATTGAGGGTGAAAAAGAGGTCACCGCCCTGCACCTTCGTCATGCCGGCGGCAGTGATGAGACCCGACCCTTTCAAGGGGTCTTCATCCTGATTGGCATTACCCCGAACAACGAGATGCTGCCGCTTGACCAACTCACCCACAACCAAGGTTTCATTGTCACCGACACCATGATGCGGACCAATCTCCCAGGGGTCATGGCGATTGGTGATATTCGGCATAATTCGGTGCGGCAGGTGGTGGCGGCGGCAGGCGACGGGGCAGTGGCTGGCAAGGCGGTGGAGCAGTATCTTGATACGCTCCATCATATAAAAAGTGGGGCGGCGATGCCGCGTAACTATGGAGTACTTTGATAATGGTTGCGAGTTGTTCGAGTGGAAGACAATGGGTGGGGAGAGGTTTGATTGTCACACTGGCCCTCGCCAGTTTGCTGGTCCTGCCAGGGTGCGCGGCCATGGACGGGGTGTTTTCCTTTCTTGGAGTGGGCGGCGGCAGTTCCAAGCCTGACTCCCCTGACGGCATGGCCATGAACGCCATTGATGATTTCAATCGCGGCGCATATGACGATGCGCTGAAGACCTTTGAGGAGATCAAGGAGCGTTTTCCTTTCAGTCCCCATAGCCTGCTGGCGGAATTAAAAGCTGCTGACTGCAATTATTATCTGAAAAAATACCCCGAGGCCATCGCACTTTATCAGGGCTTTGAAGGCAATCATCCCACCAACGAGGCCCTACCCTATGTCCTGTTCCAGATCGGCATGGGCTATTATCAGCAGATCGACACCATTGATCGTGATCCCGGCGCTGCTACCGACGCCATCGCCGCCTTTGAAAAACAGGTCAAGGCCTTCCCGAACTCGCCCTACCGGGCAGAGGCCGAGGGCAGAAGGCTGGCGGCCTTGAATTTCCTGGCCAACCACGAATTCTATGTCGCCATGTTTTATATCCGCACCAACGAGCTCGACCAGGCCGAACCACGCCTGCGCTACGTCTTAGACAACTACCCCCAGACCACGGTGGCCAAAGGCGCCCAGTCGATTCTAGCAGACATCAAGGCCGGCAATCCGCCAAAAAGGACTTGGCATGACTGGATTCCAGATCTGGCCTTGCCCGATTGGCGGACCTTTACCACGATGTCCCCGGTCGGCGCCTCGACCCCTGCCGATCAGTAAAGGTTCGTAGCCCAGGTGGACAGACTGAAGGCGATAAGGCTGAAAGGCTGGCGGTACTTATATTATACAATGTATGGAAATTCCCGCCCTTGCCATTATCTGTCCTCTTTTGCTAACAGTCTTCAGCCTAACCAACCTAGGTAGTTACCCCTTTCCTTTTTTGTCATACCGCTCCTGCTCGCTGTAGATACAACCGCAATAGGGTTGACGGTAGAGCCCCATCTCGATCGACTTATCAATGCCCTCCTGCCAACTCCAGCGGAAATCCTCGTAATAGAAGGGGATGCCGAACTCAACGGCCAAGGCTTCACCCTGCTGTTTGAGCAGGTCGTGATTTTGGTAACGACTGTAAAGCAGGGTGCTGGAAAAGGCGTCGGCGCCGATGGCCATCGCCTTTTCCGCCGTGGGCCGCAGACGCAGGGCGTAACAAAGGCCGCAACGGCTATCCTCATTAAAAACGACTTGGCGCAGATAGTCTCTGAGGCCATACTCCCGCTCATAATCGACCTGGAAATCACTCTGCCTGCTCATGCTCTCCAGGGCCTCAATACGCCGCTGAAATTCTTTGAAGGGGTGGATGTTGGGGTTGATGAAGTAGCCACGCGCCTCATGGCCCGCCGCCCGAATGGCAGCGAGCGGCGTGATGGCGCATGGTCCACAGCAGACATGCAGAAGGATATTCATGTCTTGCCGACCTTGAACTGACCGGTGTCGATCTTGTACTTATGGATCTTGTAGTTGATGATCCGCAGGCTGGTGTCGAGGTGTTCGGCGGCCTTGCTCTGGTTGCCGTTAAAACGCTTCAGGGCGTCGAAGATCAGCTCCCGCTCGAAATTTTCCACCGCTGCCGCAAACGACAGAGGGTTGGACTCATTTACCGAGGCCGAGCTCTGCAGGGTGGGCGGCAGATGATAACTCTTGATGGTGTCTTCGTCACAGATCAACAGGGCCCGTTCCATGCAGTTCTGTAGCTCGCGGACATTGCCCGGCCAGTGGTATTGGATCAAAAGGTCAATGGCCGAGGTGGAGATGCGCTGCACCTTTTTTTTATTTTCCTCATTGTATTTCTGGAGAAAATAGTCGGCCAGGAGCAGGATGTCGGTGCGGCGTTCACGGAGCGGCGGGATATAGATCGGAAAGACATTGAGCCGATAGTAGAAGTCCTCCCGGAAGCTGCCTTGGGCCACGGCCTTTTCCAGGTCCTTGTTGGTGGCGGTGACCAGGCGGACATTGCATTTACGGAGGGTGGAGCTGCCCAGGCGCTGGAATTCACGGTCCTGGACCACATTCAATAGTTTGACCTGGACGGCCGGGGAGAGCTCGCCGATTTCGTCGAGGAAGAGGGTGCCGCCCTCGGCTACCTCAAAACGCCCTTTTTTCAGGGCGTTGGCCCCGGTAAAGGCCCCCTTCTCATGGCCGAACAATTCGCTTTCCAGAAGGGTCTCCGGCAGGGCCGAGCAGTTGACCGCAATAAAGGGTTTGCTGGCCCGCTTGCTGTTGAAATGGATGGCCTTGGCCACCAGGGTCTTGCCGGTCCCCGACTCGCCCCGCAAAAGGACGGTGGCATTGGAATCGGCCACCCTGGCAGTCATCTCCAGGACCTCCTGCATCCGGCTGCTGCTCGAAATGATGGTATCGATCCGGTATTTGTCGGAGAGTTGCTGCTTAAGCTGAGAATTTTCGTTCAAGAGCTGTTCTTTCTCCTGATTCGCGGCCTGGATGCGGGTTGCGGCCTGGGCGAACAGCCCGCTGAGAATGGTCAGGAAACGGATTTCCTCTTCGTAACTGGCGCCCTCCTGGTAGTCACAGTCAGCGCTCAGCGAGCCGATGGTGTTCTTGCCATGTTTGATCGGCACGCAAAGGAAGGAGATGGGTTTGCCGCTCAGATTGCCCCGGGTACGGGTACGGTTGAGGAAGAGGGGCTCCTTGCTGACTTGGGGTACGATAATCGGGACGCCAGTGGCCACCACCCGGCCGGTGATGCCCTCGCCGACCTCATAGACCCCACGTTTCCTGGCCTCGGCGCTCATGCCGTGGGCCACCTCGATTTCCAACTGCCCGGACTTCGGGTTGATGAGGGTCACCGTGCCATTCTGCAGACCGGCGTAGGCGGCCAGAATGGTCAGCGAACGTTTCAGGCAGTCATGGAGATCCGTGGATGAGGCCAGGACCTTGGTGATCTCATAGAGGCAGGTCAGGGTGGCCAGGTCCTTATCGTGTCGTTTGGTGGTGGTCATGATCGTAGCAGTTGTTCAAATACAACCCTTCAGGCGGAGATGGTTTTCGATGGCAGCACTCCAGAGGGCATAGCCATACTGATTCAAATGGACTCCATCCTCAAGGAAACAAGAGGGGCTGGCGGTTGAATCGGTGCCGAGACAGCCTCCGTCGAGATACCCTATTTTGTGGCGAAGGGCAAGTTCTTCCAGTCGGGCGTTGACCTGGGCAATAAGGTTCGGGGCCAGCCATGGCAAGGCCATGGGCATGAGTCCATTGATCAGCAAGAAGGCATCCGGCAGCGCCTTTTGCAGTCTGGTGATGATCCGTTCGTAGCTGGGCAAAAAGTCTGCACCCATCAGCAGGTCGTTGGTGCCGGTCATGATGATGACCCAATCGGGTTGGCAGGAACTGGCGCCAAAACAGGAAAGCCGGGCCAGGAGTTCAGGCGTGGTCTCGCCGGCCACGCCCAGGTTGAGGACCGCAAGGTCAGGAAACCTCTCTTGCCAGTCATAATACTCGATCAAGGAATCGCCGATAAAACAGAGTTGCCTGGCTGATTTCATGACGACTATGGCCCGGCAATCAGCACCACGGCGGCCATAGCCGCCACGGTGATTGTTGATGCATGGAGTTTGACCGCGTCTTTCTCCAAGACAATATCGTGGGGCGAAGAGAGTGCGGTGTTAATGACCAGCCGCCATTTTCCACCATTGACCGGAGCAGGCGTCTGCACGACAGTCGCCTCGTGGTGGCTGTTGATTATGACAAAAAAATCAGGCTCTCCGGCAGCCTCTGGGCCGACCAGTGTGAAGCATAGAACCTTGCACTCTGGCGACCAGTCTGCCTTGCCAAGGGTCGCCCCTTGCCAGATGATTTGCGGTGGGTGGTGGCTGTCCGGTGTTGGAAAAAATTCGCTCCGCCGGAAGAGCTTATGCCGCATCCGCAGCGCGATCAACATCTGAAAGAAACGCAGGGTGTCGGCATTTTTTTTAGTGAGTCGCCAATCCAGCCAGCTGATTGAGTTGTCCTGGCAATAGGCGTTGTTGTTGCCATTCTGGCTGCGGCAGAATTCATCACCAGCCAGGAGCATCGGTGTGCCCTGGGACAGCATGAGGACGACAGCCATGGTACGGATTCGTCGAGCCCGGAGGGCCAGGACTTTTTGCGACTTGCTGACGCCCTCCTTGCCGCTGTTCCAGCTCAGATTATTATTGTCGCCATCCCGATTGTATTCGCCATTGCGTTCGTTATGTTTATGGTTGTAGCTGACCAGGTCCCAGAGGGTGAAACCGTCATGGCTGGTCAGAAAATTGATGCTGTTGGTCGGGCTGCGGTGGTTATGTTGGTAGAGATCAGAGCTGCCGGCGATGCGGGTGGCGAGTTTGTTGGCCTGCCCTGCATGGCCAGCCAGGAAAGAACGGCAATCGTCTCGGAAGCGCCCGTTCCACTCGGCCCAGCGTGGATGGCTGGAGAAGCGGCCAACCTGATAGAGACCAGCCGCGTCCCAGGCCTCGGCGATGATCTTGGTATGAGCTAGTATCGGGTCTTCGGCAATTTGTTCGATAAGCGGTGGCTGGCTCATGACTTCACCCCGCTGCCCCCGGCTCATGATCGAGGCCAAATCGAAGCGGAAGCCGTCGACATGCATCTCTGTCACCCAATAACGCAGGCAGTCCATGATGAACTCCCGGACCACGGGATGATTAGAGTTTATGGTGTTGCCGCAACCGGAATAATTGAGATAGTCAAGGGTGTCAGGCTCCAGCATGTAATAGATGTTGTTGCCCAAGGCCCGAAAGCTGATGGTGGGGCCTAAGTTATTGCCTTCGGCGGTATGGTTGAAGACTACGTCCATGATGACTTCGATGCCGGCTTGATGCAAGGCCCGCACCATGATCTTAAATTCGTTGACTTGCTGCCCAGGGGCGCTGGCGTAAGAAGCCTTGGGCGCAAAATAGGCCAATGGACTGTAGCCCCAGAAATTTTTGAGGGCCTTGCCGGTGCCCGGGTCAAGGGCCTTGTTTTCATTTTCATCAAATTCGGAGAGGGGCAACAATTCAAGGGCGGTGATCCCAAGCTTCTGTAAGTAAGGGATTTTTTCAATGATGCCCAGGAAGGTGCCGGGATGCTTTACCTCGGAGCTCTCATGACGAGTAAAGCCGCGGACGTGGAGTTCATATATGATGGTCTCGCACATTGGCCGCTTTAAAGGCTGGTCGCCTTGCCAGTCAAAATCGCTTAAAGGTATGCCGCACAGCCATTTGCCACAGACGGCTTTACCCCAGCATTCTCCACCGTTAATCTGCTTGGCGTATGGGTCAAGCACCAATTGCTTTTGGTCTCGACTGCTGCTTTTGTCCTGGCCTATAATTTGATAGGCGTAGGTACAGTCAATCGGCAGGCCGTGGACCTCTATATGCCAGATATAACCTGTTCGGTGCTGGCGCGGGCTTAAGGACAGGGTGTAGCTTGCAGCTTTTGCCTTTGGTTTGAATAAGAGAAGTACCACCTGGGTCACCTGCCGACAGAACAGAGCAAAATTGATAGACCCTGCCATGACCGTAGCTCCCAGGGGCAAAGGTCTGCCAGGAGTCACGGTGATTGTTTTTCGAGGACGAGGTATTGGTCGATGGGGTACGATGCTCATAAAACTTCCAAAATAATAATTATTCCTAAAAATACTTGAATCCAAATACAGATATACTATAGTCTATTCATAGACTTGATAAAATAGCAAATTTGTCAGACTTTACAGCGTTTCTTTGGGGTCTACTCTGACAAGTGCTGCGACAGCAAAAATCTTAACGAGGAGGGTTGCAATGGGAATATTTGAAAAGCTTGGACTTGCAGGAACTGCTCAGGCCACCATCGACTGGGACATCACACCGGCACTGACCTTTACAATTTTTGAAAGCTGGGGCAGTAAGGAGAGGAATATCCGGACCAAGAGTGAACGCTATTATTATTTTTATATCGATAGTTGGCAGGAACCAGCCAAGCTCTGCCTGATGGAACGTGGCATCAAGCACGCCAGGGTCATGGCCGAGATTGATGCGCCCCAGGAGATGATCCAACG
>JANNQL010000027.1:0-30767 GCA_031400755.1 Pseudomonadota bacterium
CCTGGCTGGCGGCGCCCAGGCCGGAAACGTTTTCTGGCAAGTAGGTAGTTCAGCGGTCCTTGACACGTTCTCCGTTTTCAAGGGGACCATCATGGCTGACCAAGCCATAACGATAAAGACCAGTAGCACGATAGAAGGCAGGGCATTGGCCTTTGTCGCCGGGGTCACATTCAACGGCACCAGCGCCATCCTGCCAACCAGCAACGGCGAAGGCGGCGTCCTGGCAACGAGCATAACCTTAAAAGCTAATGGGGCAACGGGTAATGTCACTGCCAATTATCCAGGGTCCGTGTCCGTCACCGTGGACATGAATGCGGGCTCGGATGCTGGCATCAATAAAGATTGGTGGGTCGTCGCGCTTGCGAATTCAGGTTGGTACTACTTGAACAGCTCTTTAGTGTGGACCTTTTTTGATGGGGACCTTGCCCATTGTCGTCCGGTGTACCAAGGCGGTTTATCCAATCTGTCGGCCACGGAAGTGTTAAACATAAACGCCTTGCCAGTTGGTCCATACACGGTCTGGTTTGCCGTTGATTCTCCTATGGATGGAATTTTAAACTTAGATGGACCAATTTCGGTTGGTTCGGTGAACGTTATCGTGCAGTAGCCGGGATTGATCGGACGTTTTGTAAACACTGGGTACAGCCCCAATGCTCGCAATTAATATTCATACTTTTATGGGGAGGGTTAGCGCGGGGTTTTCCCGTACAGAAAATGTGCGGGAGGACCCCGCGTGCTGACTGGGGCAGTAAAAGTGAAGTTGCCCGACAATTTAATCTATAAACATAACAAAGACTTCGATAGCGAAGCGTTAGCGATCGATAAAGACATGAAAACACATTGGAGGATGTGCCAACCATGAAAAATTCTAAAGACAATTTGCCACCTTTCGAAGAGACCGAGGCTGACCGCAGGCAAGGAATTCTGGACGACCATGGGCTCTCTCTGGATCTGGTTTCCGCTCTTGCCGGAGATCGACCGCTTACGGAGGCCGACAAAAATCGTCACAACGATCTCAAGAAAAGCCGCGGTCTGAGATTTTTTTCCGATCTTCTGTATTCGATTACCCACCAATATTTCCCCTCAGAAGTTGCCGAAGAACTGTGGGCCGAAATCCTGCAACATAAACATAGGCTATCGATGGCCTTGGGGAGGAACGTCAAAATTGCCTTTGCCGCGCTGGATTTCCTTTCAAACATTACCGGCAACACGGGCCATCAAGCCTTGGTTGGCGAAGAGCAAATTGAAGAAATAGCCGGGCTGTCCTTGCGCGATGGCCTGACCGGCCTCTTCAATCATGCCTACTTTCATCAGCAGATTGACTTTGAAGTGAGGCGCTATGTGCGCTATGGCGCACGCCTCTCCCTGATGTTAATCGACATCGATGACTTCAAGGAAATCAATGACACATACGGGCATCGGGAAGGCGACAGGATACTGGCTGCAATGGGAAAGACCTTCATGCGCATGGCCAGAGATTCAGACATTTGCTGTCGCTACGGCGGCGAGGAGTTTGCAGTAATCCTGCCTTTTTCCGATGTCCATGAAGCCGACGCAATTGCCAACAGGCTGAATATGGAACTGGCGGAACGAATACCTGGCGGACGAGTGACCGTAAGCATAGGCGTAGCGGCTTGCGAAAAAATGACCGCGACCTATCGAGACCTCGTGGATAAGGCAGATGCTGCGCTCTATCAAGCCAAGAGAAGCGGAAAGAACCGAGTGGTGGTCGCTGATAGAGAAGTCCGAACGCATAGTAACGGTACAGGCCTGCCCAGCCACAGAATACACGCCGCCGGCGCAGGCAAGACGCCGCGCACCTTATTTACGAAGGTTATTCATGACGCTAGCCAAGAGACAAATTTAGCGAGGGTATGACCATGTTAGGCACAATTGTCGAAAACGAACTTCCATTCGCCAACTCCGAACTGCATATTCGAATTGCGCTGCTGGAAGGAAAGCTACTGGAAGAGGAAATTGCCGGGCTCGCGCTAAAAAATTCCGAGAAGCGCTACCGACGGCTCTTTGAATCAGCCAAGGACGGCATCTTGATTCTCGACGCCGATACGGGCAAGGTGGTTGATGTCAACCCTTTCCTAATAGAGTTACTCGGTTATTCTTACGATGAATTCTGTGGGAAACACCTCTGGGAAATCGGTGTGTTCAAAGACATTGCCGCGTCCAAGGACTCTTTCCAGACCCTGCAAAATAACGAATATATCCGCTTTGATGATTTGCCCCTGGAAACCAACAAGGGGAAGTCCGTTGCCGTGGAGTTTGTCAGCAATGTTTACCTGGTGGACAATTGCAAGGTGATCCAGTGCAACATCCGTGACATCACCGCCCACAAGCTGGCCAGGGCCGAACGCAAGCGTTTGATGGCGGCCATCGAACAGACCGGAGAGGGCATTGTCATGACCGATGCCCAGGGGCTTATCCAGTTCGTCAACCCGGCCTTCGAACGGACAACGGGCTACAGCGGCAAGGAGGCCGTCGGCCAGACTCCGCGTATCTTGAAAAGTGGCGAACAGGACGAACTATTTTACCGTAATCTTTGGCGCACCATCTCTGGCGGCAAAACCTGGTCGGGCCGTATGGTCAACAAGCGCCAGGACGGGACTCTCTACACTGAAGAGACAACGATCTCACCGGTTCGCAACCCTGCTGGCCACATCGTCAATTACGTGGCTGTCCAACGGGACATCACCGAGCATCTCCGCTTGGCGGCCCAATTGCAACAGGCCCAGAAGATGGAAGCGGTAGGCCTCTTGGCGGGCGGCGTGGCCCATGATTACAACAACATGCTGAGCGTGATCCTCGGCAATGCCGAGCTGGCTTTACTCGATGCGGAACCGGGCCAACCGTTGCATACCGCGCTTCAAGATATCATCACGGCCGCAAAACGTTCCACAGACATAACCAGACAATTATTGGCCTTTGCCCGCAAGCAGACAATGAACCCAGTGGAGCTTGACCTGAATCTGTCCGTAAAGTGCATGCTCAAGATGCTCCGGCCACTTATCGGTGAAAACATCGATCTGGTCTGGCTACCGCAGGTGAACCTGCATTCTATAAAGATGGACCCTGTCCAAGTCGATCAGATCCTGGCCAATCTCTGTGTCAACGCCAGGGACGCCATTGCCGACATCGGCAAGGTCACTATCGGAACGCAAAACGTAGCCTTTGACGAAACTTACTGCGCTGACCATGCCGGCTTTATGGCCGGAGAGTATGTGCTGCTTTCCGTCAGCGACAATGGATGCGGCATGGACAAGGAGACCATCGACCAAATTTTTGAGCCGTTTTTCACGAGCAAGGAGGTTGGCAAGGGGACCGGCCTGGGGTTGTCCACGGTCTATGGCATAGTCAAGCAGAACAACGGCTTCATCAACGTTGACAGCGAACCAGGGACCGGAACGATCTTTAGGATTTACCTGCCCCGGTATGTGGGCCAAACGGTCGATAGCCGTCGTGGAAGTAAGGCCGAAATCCCTCGAGGCCACGGCGAGACCGTGCTGTTGGTGGAGGACGAGCCGGCGCTCCTGACAATGGGCAAACTGATTCTGGAAGGATTAGGGTATCGGGTGCTGGCCGCTGGCACACCGAGCGTGGCCCTTGGGTTGGCGGAGAAACACGGGGGCGAGATAAGCCTTGTCCTCACCGACGTCGTCATGCCAGAAATGAACGGCCGCGACCTGGCGGATCGATTGCAAGCCCTTTACCCCAGCCTAAAAATTCTGTTCATGTCCGGCTATACAGTCGACGTGATCACCCACCGTGGTGTGCTCAACGATGGCGTAAACTTCATCCAGAAGCCCTTCTCGATGAGGACTCTGGCTTTCAAAGTGCAGGAAGTGCTGGAAAAAGTAAGTGAGGCGGCGCAGCCGACACCATCACTGACAACGCCATAACTAGCAGGCCTGACGGCAGGCCTGCAGGATTCTGGGCAGACCGACGTAATCATCATGGACCACGACCTGATCGAAGTGCCCCAGGGATTTCATTCGGGCCGCAACATACTCCCCCTGATCAAAACCAATCTCCATCAACAAGATGCCACCAGGACATAGAAGTCGGTCGGCATCGGCCATGATGCGGTCAATCTCGGCCTTGCCATCATCGCCGCCATAGAGGGCCAGGGCGGGCTCGGCAGCCAGTTCCGGTTGCAGGGTGGCCGCTATCTGTTTCGCAACATAGGGCGGATTGGCGGCAACCAGATCAAAGGCAAAATCATCACGGAGCGCCCCGCCCCAATTCGAGTTGAGCCAATGGACCCTCTCCTCCACTCCATGACGCATGGCGTTGGCCCGGGCGACCCGTAAGGCAGCAAACGACAGATCGAGACCAACCACAACTGCGTCGGGCAATTCGAGTGCCAAGCTTATGGCGATAATCCCGCTACCGGTACCCAGATCAAGGATACGCGGGGCAATCTGTCTATCCTTGCCCCGAAGCACGGTAAGCGCCCTGTCGACCAACAATTCAGTTTCAGACCTCGGGATCAGGACATCCGGGCTAACGGCAAAGGCCCGCCCATAAAATTCCTGCTCGCCAATGATATAGGACAGCGGCTCTCTGGTAAGCCGCCTGGCTAAGGCCTGCTTGACCGCCTTGTGCATTGAGTCAGCGACCAAGCGCGAGCCATTGAGAAAGATATCAGAACGTCGGCAGTCCAGAAAATGACGAAGCAGCAGGGTGGCCTCAACCTCGGGGTCAAAAATCCCGGCTGCGGCCAGACAACGGACCAGATCATGATACAACTCAAGGGTTGTCATCTTCGGTTGAAGGTACAAAGAAAACAGACTCAGCTCACTGGATGGTATTCAGTGCCTCGGCCTGATAGTGGGAGAGAAGAGGATCAAGGAGGTCATCAATCTTGCCTAACATGATCTCATCGATTTTATAGAGGGTGAGATTAATCCGGTGATCACTGACCCGGCCTTGCGGGAAATTATAGGTGCGAATCCGTTCACTGCGGTCGCCGGTGCCAATTTGGCTCTTGCGGGTGGCAGAGATCTCATCATCTTGGGCCTGCTGCAATTTATCCAGCAGTCTGGCCCGCATGACCTTCATGGCTGCTTCCTTGTTCTTATGCTGAGACTTTTCGTCCTGGCAGATGACAATCATGCCGGTGGGCAGATGGGTGATGCGCACCGCCGAATCCGTGGTATTGACGCTCTGGCCGCCAGGGCCGGATGAACGGAAGATGTCAATCCGCAATTCATTGGGCTGGATCTGGAGTTCAACCTCTTCGGCCTCCGGCATGACCGCGACCGTCACCGCCGAGGTGTGGATCCGGCCTTGGGCCTCGGTCTCCGGCACCCGCTGGACCCGATGCACGCCTGATTCGTATTTGAGCTTGCTAAATACCTTCTCGCCCTTGATCATGGCGATAACTTCCTTGAAGCCGCCAATACCAATGGCATTACTGCTTAACACCTCGATCTTCCAGCCTTGGCCTTCAGCGTAGCGGCTGTACATCCGGAAGAGGTCGGCCGCAAACAAGGCAGCCTCGTCACCGCCAGTGCCGGCCCTGATTTCCAGCAGGATATTCTTTTGATCATTGGGGTCAGCCGGCAGCAAAAGTATTTTAAGCTGCCGCTCAAGGGACGCCTGCTTGGCGATAAGGTCTGCGACATCACCCTTGATCATGGCCAGCATCTCATCATCGGTCTCCTGGCTCAGCAATTGCTGATTTTCCTGGAGCTGCTGCACTGTTTTCTGGTACTCAACATAAAGATCATCCATCTTGGCGACATTGGCATGTTCCTTGGCAATACGCCGAAATTCGCCCTGCTTGGCCATCACCGCCGGGTCAGAAAGTTTGGCCTCCAGCTCCAGCCGTTTTTCATGCAAATGGATAAATTTTGAGAACATAGGGGGATAGACGCTAGCTTAGAATTGTTCAGCCAAAGACGAAACCGGGGCACACCCCCAGGCTGTCACTATTCCGCACATCTGCGGTAGCTGCTGAATAGTGACAAAAAAAAAACAAGCATCACCAATCATAAGACTGATGATGCTTGCAGAACAAAGAAAAAAATGTATGGAAGTTATTTGGTCGGAGCCTGCTGATAATGCTTTTCGTACTTTTTCATGAACTTATCAACCCGGCCGGCAGTATCTACCAGTTTTTGCTTGCCGGTAAAGAAAGGATGGCAATTCGAACAGATTTCAACTCTCATCTCAGCGTTGACCGAGCCAAGTTCAACGGCATTGCCGCAGGCACAGGTGGCGACAATCTTATGGTATTCCGGATGGATATCTTTCTTCATCAATAGATCCTCAATATTATTTTATATTTAACAAAGAGATGCATTCGCAGATAAAGCTGAGCCCACCAGATACCGAAATGGTTCGGATGGACATTTTTCAAACACATCAAAAAATGATAACTCAGCTATTTACCGCATTTCTTACTATTCTTCAAGTATTCATTGTCTGAAAAAATTCAGCATTGGTCTTGGTGCCCTTCATTTTGTCCATCAAAAACTCCATGGCATCGGCAGGGTTCATGGAAGACAACAATTTCCGCAGGATCCAGGCCCGATTCAACTCATCGGCCGAGAGTAGCAGGTCCTCCTTTCTGGTGCCAGAACGATTCATGTCGATGGAGGGATATATCCGGCGATCCGACATCTTGCGATCGAGAATAATCTCCATATTGCCGGTACCCTTGAACTCTTCAAAGATTACCTCATCCATCCGGCTGCCGGTTTCTACCAGGGCGGTAGCGACAATGGTCAGGCTGCCGCCCTCTTCGATATTTCGGGCAGCGCCGAAAAAGCGTTTGGGCCGGTGCAGGGCATTGGAGTCAACGCCACCGGACAGGATTTTACCGCTGGACGGCATCACGATATTGTAGGCCCGGGCCAGACGGGTGATACTGTCCAGCAGAATGACGACATCCTTTTTGGCCTCAACCAGGCGCTTGGCCTTGGCGATGACCATCTCCGCCACCTGAATATGCCGTTGCGGCGGCTCATCAAAGGTGGAACTCACCACCTCGGCATTGACACTGCGGGCCATATCGGTGACCTCTTCTGGACGCTCATCGATCAGAAGGACGATCAGAATAATCTCTTTATGGTTCCTGGTTATGCTGTTGGCGATTTTCTTCAAAAGCACCGTCTTACCAGTGCGGGGGGGGGCCACCACCAAGCCGCGCTGTCCTTTACCGATGGGCGACATGATGTTCATGACCCGCATTGAGAAATTGTCTGGCTGGTCCTCAAGGTTGATCCTTTCAGAAGGATGCAGGGGCGTCAGATTCGAGAACAAGGTCTTTTCCCGGTTCTTTTCCGGGGCCTCGAAATTGACAGAATCGACCTTCAAAAGGGCGAAATAGCGCTCACCTTCCTTGGGCGAACGAATCGGACCGGCAATGGTATCTCCGGTCCGCAGATTCAACCTGCGAATCTGGGATGGAGAGACATAGATATCATCAGGACCGGGCAGATAATTGTAGTCTGGCGCCCGCAAAAAACCAAAGCCATCAGGCAGGATCTCCAAGACGCCATTACCTATGTTCCCATCGGTTTTTTCCTCTTGGGCCGCCACCGCCTTCAAGATCTCAAAGATCAACTCCTGCTTGCGTAAACTGCTATACTCCTCAATTTTGTAGGCCTTGGCAAGTTTCGTCAACTCGTCAATCTTCTTCAGTTTTAATTCCGCCAAATCCATGTAGGCAACTCTCCTTCCTGTAGGTAACGCCAAGAGGCGTGATAAATGATTATCGCGGTCAGACATTGACCTAAGCGGGACTTATGGACAACGAAGGACAAGGGATAATTATGTGAGGTGTAGCAAGACAGCTATGCGAGGATAGATTCGTTTACGATATTGAGATATAAGGAACGATACGTTAAGCCGGTTGATCTACCGATTCTGGTTATATAAGAATTAGATAAATGAAGTTATCAAGAGAAGGAGGTAGATGATGTATCTCGGAAGCTAAAAGACTCAGGCACGAAGGAAATAACGGTTTGGGGCTTTTTGCTGATGATGTTTGCCTTAACACTAATCCCCTAACACCACCAGCCCGAATTACTGTAGATATTTTTTATATACGGGCTAAGCAACATGACTGTCAAGCTTTTTTTCCCCATATTTACAACTCCACACTTTTTTTATTTCTTCAAGTTTTAGCAGAGTGTCTGTCCAGGCCCCGCTGTTGTCGACCACATATTCGGCCAATCGGGCCTTCTGCACGATCGGCATCTGGGCAAAAATGGCGGCTTTTGCCTGATCTTCCAGGACCCCATCACGGGCCATCAACCGTTCACAGCATATTTCCTCGGCGGCATAGACGACCAAGACGCTGTCAAAATAATCTTGCCATTGCGCCTCATAGAGCAAAGGGACTTCAACCAAGCAAGGACCCTTGACCCCAGAAATTTTGGTTTGTAGATTACTCAAGACCAAAGGGTGGAGATCGTGTTCAACCGCCAGACGCATGGCTTCGTCTGCAAAAATTGCCTGCCGCAGTTTAACTTTAAACAAACTGCCATCGTCTCCAAAATAATCCTGGCCCAGCCAAGCGCGCAAGCGTTGCCAACCCGGTTCGCCAGGATTGAGCAAAGAACGGACTTCAGCATCCGCATCGTACAGAGGAAAATCACATCCCTGCGCCAGCCAACGCGCCACCCGGCTCTTGCCTGAACCAATGCCACCGGTCACTGCAATCGCCTGCTGAAAGCGCCGCGCCACCTCCTCTTTCATGAAGCGCTCACCCCTCCCGCAATCGCGAGAGCACTGCCGCCATATCAACCGGCAGATCAGTCGCAAATGTCACCATTTCCTTGGTGGCAGGGTGAATAAACGATAGACTTGAGGCATGCAGACACTGGCGAATAATTCCCAAGGCCTGATTGCGATCATTTTTTTTTCCATAGACCTGATCGCCTGCGACCGGCACACCGAGGGAAGCCATATGGACACGAATCTGATGCGTCCGCCCAGTCTCGATATTGATCTCCACCAATGAAAACAACCGGCCAAAGCCCGCCAGCAGCTTCCATCTGGTGATCGACTCCCTACCATGATTCAACACCGCCATCTTTTTCCGATGCACAGGATGCCTGCCGATTGGCGAGCATATCCGACCACACACCTCTGACGGCACCCCATCAAGGATAGCATGATAGGTCTTACTGGCAGTCTTATTTTTAAACTGATCAGCCAGGCAATGATGGGCCAAATCATTTTTGGCGACCACCATCACCCCGGAGGTATCTTTATCGAGACGATGGACAATTCCTGGACGAACCTGCCCATTTATCCCGGAAAGATCTGTGCAGTGATGCAACAAGCCATGCACGAGGGTGCCGGTCAGATTGCCACAGGCCGGGTGGACAACCAGCCCAGGGGGTTTGCAGAGGACAATGATATGCTCGTCTTCATGCAGGATCTCGAAATCAATCGGTTCCGGCACCAATTCAGACGGGACAGGAGGGGGGACAAAAATCTGAACAATTTCTTGAGTCCGCACTCGGTAATTACTTTTCCGGGCCATCCCGTTGACCAAGACCCGCTGACTGGCAATCAAATCCTGAAACATGCCCCTGGAAAAATCACCAACTACTCTTGGCCCATTTTGGGCAAGAAACTGATCCAAACGCTGTCCATGACTTGTTTTCATGACCACGACTTGAAAGCACTGACCATCTGGCTCGTCAATAAATATCTCTTCGGAAGACAAATCAGACACAGGAAAACGGGCGACTACAGCCGCAGGGGTAAAATCGGTAGATGCTTGACAATGAAGGCCGTCGCACCAAAAAATCAAACCGGCATAGGATATTTAAGAAAAAATATGATTGATACTCTGGGAAACCATATCTTCGCCAATGCGATTAGCAATGGAAATCTCCTTAACCAAAAGACTCTGGGCGGTATCCATCATCTTCCGTTCGCCAAATGATAACGTCTTATCGACCTGCAAGATATAGAGATCCCGCAACACCCTGGCAATTTCATAGACCGAACCGGTCTTAATCTTTTCCATATAATCACGGTAACGTTGATTCCATGGTTGCTGGGCAATTGTAACATCACGGTCTTTGAGGATGGAATAAATTTCATCAACCTCATCAGCCCTGATAATAGCCCGCAACCCAACGTTATCACATGAATTGGTCGGGATCATGATGGTCATTTTGGTCTCAACAATATTAATTACATAAAATGACTGTTTCAAATCGCCAACCGACCTTGTCTCGATTGAATCAATTCTTCCTACACCATGGGCAGGGTATACTGCCATGTCTCCAACTTGAAATGGTACAGATTTCTTTTTGGCCATAATGTCATTTTCCAATAGAAATGGTTTCCAATGCGCAGAAACCTAAGGGGGGAGGAGATCAATCGAGGAGAGCGCTAACTGTTGTTAACGAAAAGATAGGCTACTATACCACATTTTTTTTCAAAGTGCAATCAGGACATCTGTTCGTGCAAAAACGATACTGAGAGGCTTAAAGATTATGAACTCGCAAAAATTCAACGGATGGCTAAGCAAAAACACCTCGCGCCTTGTAGGTCGGCCTTTTTGCGACGCCACCAAAAATCAAGCGACTTTTTTGCTGTTGACTATCGACATGGCAGACAAGTGGCCATTCTCTAAAATCAAGCGAATTGCCTGGTGGATGGTGTCCATTTGCTGACTGACAACAACCTGCTCATCAGGAAGAAATCTGGCAAGGACGAAATTTTTGACCGCTATGGCAGGTTCTGGACGACCTATGCCTATCCGGACCCTTACAAATTGACGACTATTCAGATGAGTAATCAAAGAAAGAATACCGTTATGCCCCCCTGCCCCACGATCACAAACCACCTTGATCCGGGCCAAGGCCAAATCAAGGTCATCATGAAGCACTATAATGTCCTGGGGCTCGACATGATAATAGGAGGCGATCTGACCGACTGCCCTGCCACTCTCGTTCATATAGGTTTCCGGCTTGACTAAAATTACCGGTTGTCCCCACAAGTTGGCCTTGGCAATCTTCGCTTGCCACTTGGACTCAGCGAAAAAAACGTGGCGCTGATCGGCAAGAGCGTCAAGCACTTGAAACCCAATATTATGACGAGTGCCTTGATAGGTGTCACCAGGATTCCCCAACCCCACAATCAAACGCATAGCCCTACCCTACGACTAAAATTTCAACAAAAAAAAAGCCGAGGAGAAGGATGGACCCTTCCCCTCGGCTTTTGAATGACAAGAGCCAAAAAAAGCTACTTCTTTTTGCCTTTAGCTGCGGCTGGGGCCGCTTCCTCAACTACGACCACAACAGGCATCGACACAGAGGCGCAGACAGTGTCCTTGTCGCTCAACAACTCAACATTGGCGGGCAGACCTAGGTCAGCGCAGGTATATTTTTCATCAACTCCCAAGTCAGTGATATCTTTTTCAATATACTCAGGAATGTCCAAAGGCTGTCCCTTAAGAACTACACTACGGACAAGAACAGTCAGATCGCCACCCAAATCAATCCCCTTGGCCTTACCGACAAAATTGACCGGAACAGTGAAAACCATCGGTTGATCAAGAGAAACGGCACAAAAATCAGCGTGGACCAAGGCGCCGCTGACTGGTTCCGTCTGCAATTCTTTCACCATAACATGATGACAGACCTCGGCCCCATTATTTTTCACATGCAAGGTATACAACGCATTGCGGCGCTGCACCTTCAAGAGGATGTGAGTCAACTCCTTGGTGTCCATCTGCAATGACACAGCCTCTGTTTTGTTGCCATACAAAATAGCCGGAGTATTCCCGACCGCACGTAAACGACGGGATGCACCCTTTCCATAAGTATCTCTGACTTGAGCAGTCAAATCGAATTGTAACATTTGCCTAAACCTCCACCCCGGATTTAACGGTTAATTAATGTAAATGAGCCAGTCACCTTGTCCTTGCTCAAAATGCACAGAATATATTTTCTCGCTTACTATACAAAAAGCGAACTTACAGAGTCTTCAGAATGGATACAAGATATCGCATCGCCAAAAAGTGATGCGACCGACAGGACCTTAATTTTTCCACATGCCGCAGCATTGTCCCGCAGAGGGATACTATCGGTTATCACCAGTTGTTTGATCATGGATGCCTCTATTCTTTCAATGGCCGGCCCCGAAAGCACCCCATGGGAGCAACAGGCATAAACCTCCTTGGCCCCCTTCTGCATCAGAATGTCCGCAGCTGAGCACAAGGTCCCGGCAGTATCGACCATATCATCCAGCAAGATTGCGGTCTTACCGACAACATCACCAATGACATTCATGGCGGCGCAGACATTGGCACGCTCACGACGCTTATCAACGATGGCCAAGTCCGCATTCAAACGCTTAGCAAAGGCCCGAGTCCGCTCGACGCCGCCGGCGTCAGGAGAAACCATTACCACCTCGCTGAATTTACTAGATATGTACTCTAAGAGAATGGGGGCGGCGAACAAATTGTCCACTGGAATATTAAAAAAACCCTGGATCTGACCGGCATGGAGATCCATGGTCAGTACCCGTCTGACGCCGACCACCATCAGCATCTCAGCCACTACCTTCGCCGTGATCGGCACCCTGGGGGCCACTTTTCTGTCCTGCCGGGCATATCCATAGTAAGGCACTACCGCGGTGATCCGCCGAGCTGAGGCACGCCGCAAGGCATCCACCATAATCACCAACTCCATCAGGTGATCATTGACCGGCGTACAGGTTGGTTGAATGACAAAAATATCATTACCACGAACATTTTCGCCGATCTCGACAAAAATTTCACCATCACTAAAGGTCCGGACCTCGGCCTTGGACAGTTCCATCTTCATATGATGGCAAATATCGGCAGCCAATTTACGGTTCGCGTTGCCGCTAAATATCTGCATGGTTCTTGGCATTTTCTAGGCCTCTAATTCAGTCCAATCCCCGCCTGAGTGGTGGGTTCTGCCCAGTCCCTCCCGACAGGAAAGCACTGGACACATGTAAAACAATGGCTGGGGCGGTAGGATTCGAACCTACGAATGCAGGCGTCAAAGGCCTGTGTCTTACCGCTTGACGACACCCCAGCAGTACAGCCTGTCTAATTAAGCGGCGTCACCAGGAACACATCCCGATACTGTTGCCGAAATCTATTACACGAAGCCTCGGCCAAATCAAACCGCCCAAAAATGCCAAATACGGTTGGTCCACTTCCTGACATCAGGGCCGCGCATGCCCCATCATTTATCAATAGCTCTTTGATCGAACCAATAACTGGATGCCTGCCAATGGTCACCGTCTCAAGATCATTACAGAAACGTTGCTCACTACCTCGACGACCAAATACTTCTGCTAACAAAGAAGTGGCGTATTCAGCCAAATGAAAAGAGCCGCTTAACTTATAAAGATTGTCATCGCTTGTCAACATTAAATTCTCATAAACCCAGCGCGTCGAAACCTTCACCCCTGGGTTGACCAACACCAGCCAATACCCTTGTGGCCCGCCGATTGACTGTAGTTCGGTGCCAGTCCCAGTCGCCAAGGCCATTTTCATGTCCGTCACAAAAAACGGGACATCAGCCCCGAGTCGGGCGGCCATGGCCAGCAAGACTTCTTCGCCAACCCCGGCAGAGCAGAGCCTGTTTAGGCCAAGGAGGACCGCAGCAGCGTCACTGCTGCCTCCGCCAAGACCAGCCGCCACCGGGATCTCCTTATGCAACGTGATCTGAACATTGTCCTTGATTCCGGTATGATCAAAAAAAAGACGGGCCGCCTTCCAGACTAGATTGGCACTATCTTCAGGCAGATTCGAGGATGGGCAGCGCAGGGTAATACCGGATCCTTCCAGACGGAGATGTAGCCGATCAAAAAAATTAAGCTTAAGCATCACCGAGACGATGTCATGATAGCCATCGGCCCGTTTGCCAAGGACAGACAAAAACAGATTGACCTTGGCCGGCGCCAGAACTTCCAACTCATGAATCGGCATAAAAAATTGATTTGCCAGTCAAAAATAGCCTTGGCAAAAATACCCTGCGATTAGGATCGCGCCTTGACGAAACGCATCTTCAAATCATACAGAATATTTTCTACCAGTTCCATCTCTTCGCTGGAAAGATTCCCGCGGGTCTTTTCCTGCAGCATGGACATTGTGTCGATGGTATGCTTGGCAAGCAGCATATCCTTCTGTTGCGAGCCGGTGACAGGATCGGCTATTTCACCGAGATGACAGAAGACTGAGGAGTTCAAGGCCATGAAAAAGGAAGTGAATGTGACGTCAGGCATGACACATTTACCGTTTTTGAGGACCATGCCTGGCCCACAAGGACAAGGGTCTCCCATTTTTTGACCTTGATCGCTCATATTTCCCCTCCCAAATCAGCAGCCATTACAGGGCTGGCATCTCCAGGGCCATGGCTTGGCTTACATTATCAAGCTGACGAACAGTTTCTAATTCCTCGGAAGAGAGAAGCCGATCGGTATTGAGCAGGATAACATTCTGGCCACGCGCAGCCTCGGCGCCGACAGTCATATTGCGGATATTGACCCCAAACTTGCCGATGGTAGTGCCAAGCGCCCCAATCACGCCAGGGACGTCTTTGTTATAGACATAAAGTAATGGGCCAGCCGGCAAGGCCTCCATTCTGAAGGTATTCAACCGCACCAGCCGGGGTTCATTCTTGCCGAAGACAGTGCCGACCAGGGTATTCTCACCCTCGGTCGTCTTCACCGTCACCTTGATCAGATTGGTAAAATCATCGGAATCGTTGGTCTTTGATTCGGTCACCTTGATACCACGATCTTTGGCGATCATCGGCGCATTGATGAAATTCACCGCCTCTTTCAGGATCGGCGTAAAAAGACCTTTGAGGAATGATACAGTAATTGGTGTGACGTTCACAGCCGCCAACTCGCCGACATAGTCAATATTGACCTCCTCAATCCCACCTTTAGAAATCTGCATATGGAACGAGCCCAGCCGATCCATCAAGGTCAGATACGGCCCAACCTGCTTCATGACCTCGGCGCTGACCGAAGGCACATTGACGGCATTGGTGATGCTGCCGGTATTGAGGTAGTCCGCCATCTGCTCGGCAATGGCAATGGCGACATTCTCCTGGGCCTCGGCGGTCGAGGCGCCAAGATGGGGGGTACAGATAAAATTATCAAGCGAGAGCAGCGGCGTGTTGTCCTTGGTGGTCGGCTCAACTTCAAACACATCCAGGGCAGCGCCGGCGATAGTCTTATTTTTCAAGGCATCGTACAGGGCAACCTCATCCACCACGCCGCCACGGGCGCAATCAATGAACATGGCCGTTGGCTTCATGAGCTTGAACTTCTCAGCCGAAATCAGCTTGGCGGTCTCTTTCAAAAACGGCACATGCACGGAGAGATAGTCGCTGCGCTTGCACAATTCATCCAGGCTGACCAACTCAACCCCTATCTTATCAACAATCTCTTTAGGCATATGGGGGTCAAAGGCAATGACCTTCATGCGCAGGCCCTTGGCCCGGTCGGCGACAATGGCGCCGATCCTGCCGATCCCGATAATACCCAATGTCTTGCCGGTCACCTCGCGGCCGGAAAATTTCTTTTTCTCCCACTTGCCATCCTTCATGGAGGCGGTGGCCTGCGGGATATTTCGGGTCAACGACATCATCATGGCGATGGCGTGTTCAGCCGCAGTGGTGGCGTTGCCGTCCGGGGCATTCATGACAATGATCCCCTTCTTGCTGGCCGCCGGGATATTGACATTATCAAGACCGATACCGGCCCGGCCCACGACCTTCAGGTTATCCGCCGCAGCAATGATTTCTTCGGTGACTTTGGTGGCGCTGCGGATGACCAGGCCATCATAGGCCGGGATGATTTTTTTTAGTTCCTCAGGGGTAAGCCCGGTATTTATATCAACCTCAAGACCTGCGTCTTTTAGTATCTTGGCGCCAACCGGGGCTAAATTATCACTGATAAGTACCTTCATTATTTCTCCTCGTCAATCAATGGCACTTGGGGATGGGCACAGGAAACCGTCGCCCAAGTGAACAAGTTCAATATCCAGTCATCAAATGGGATAAAATGTAAAAAAATTACCCCTGGATTTTCATATTACTGCCGCCGGCCAACGGCCAACGACTGTTGATTTTTCCAGTCCATCAAAATAGTCGAATATGCTGCCAAGCGTTACATTTGTCAAGAAATTATTCTTTGTCTTCGCCTTAACCGGTCAACGAAAGCAGTCTGAAAAATCAGCCGGACCAGGGGGGTCTTCTCCCTCCTCTACCCGTTGCGGCCATCCTTGCTGGGCATAGACTTGGGCCCCCTCGGCCAATTTTATCGTAAAGAGTTGGCGGACAAAGGCCTCTTTAGAGAGATACCCTAAAACGGTACTTTCAAGATGTTCAATTATTTCAGCCAGCACCCCCTCTCTGTCCGCTTCATCAATAAAATTACGCTCCATGACAATCTCATGGACCAATTGTCCGCCTAACTGCTCACGACAGAAAACTGTTTGCGGGTCGTCACCGGCCAGGGCCTCCCGCATCCACTCCTGCAACGGGATGGCGGCCCGATAGCGGAGCTTGACCAACCAGCGATCAGCGGCCAGCTTTTTCGATTCATCATGACAGGAAATTGTCATGCCATTCGTCAGTTCTTTTTCCATATTCGCGTTCCTGTCAGCATGGCCCATGCCCCGAGCCGGATTTATTTAATGAAGGGATTTTCCATTTCTGGTAAATTAAGGTTTCATCATTACCACAAAAAACCTATTGAATCAAAGAGAGTACCATGAGCTTAAAAATATATGACACCAAGTCCGGTCAGAAAATCCCCTTTGTCCCTCTGACCGAGGGACAAGTCAAGATGTATGTCTGCGGGATCACCGCTTATGACTACTGCCATATCGGCCATGCCCGCTCAGCCCTCATCTTTGACATGATCGTCAACTACCTCCGCTACCGGGGCTACAAGGTGATCTATGTCCGCAACTTCACCGACATCGACGACAAAATCATCAATCGGGCCAACGAGCAGGGCACCACCTCGGAAGAACTGGCCAACCGCTTCATCCAGGAATTTTACACCGACATGAACCACTTAGGGGTAGGAAGCCCGGACATTGAACCCAAGGCCACCGAACATCTCCCGGAGATCATCGCGATTATTAATGAACTGATCAGCAAAGGCTTGGCCTATCAGGCAGGTAACGACGTCTATTTCGCAGTAGATAAGTTTCCCCAATACGGCGCCTTGTCTGGCCGCAATCTTGAGGATTTACAGGCCGGTGCCCGCATCTCTATCAACGAAATCAAAAACAACCCGATGGATTTTGCCCTCTGGAAAGGCAGTAAACCCGGCGAACCAACTTGGGACAGCCCCTGGGGCCCCGGTCGGCCGGGTTGGCATATCGAGTGCTCGGCCATGAGCCGAAAGTACCTCGGCAACACCTTCGACATCCACGGTGGCGGTGAAGATCTGGTCTTTCCCCACCATGAAAACGAGGTGGCCCAAAGCGAGGGGGCCAGCGGGGCGCCATTTGTCAGACACTGGATTCATCACGCCTTTGTCACCATCCGCAACGAGAAGATGTCAAAGTCGCTCCATAATTTCATGACCATCCGTGACGTATTGCAGGACCACCACCCCGAGGCCCTGCGTTTAATGGTTTTTTTCACCCATTACCGCAACCCCTTGGATTTTTCCAATGCCGCCCTCCAGGATGCCCAGATAGGTGTCAATCGCCTCTACAGTTGCCTGGCCGACTGCGAACAACTGCCGACCGGCCTTGACGGGGTACCACCCCAGGCCAAGCCGGAAGAAATTGACGCACTTGGCACCGTGCGCCAGCGCTTTTGCGAGGCCATGGACAATGACTTCAACACCGCCCAAGGTCTTGGCGTCCTCTTCGACGGCGCCAAGACCGTCAACCGGATCAGACAGACCCTGCCCAAAAAACCGGCCAAGGCCGACATCGCCCTGCTACAGAAAAGCACCAAAATGATTGCGGAACTGGCTGGCCTCTTAGGGCTTCTCCGTCAGGAACCAGCCCTCTTTTTTGCGGAACAGCAGGCCAAACACCTGAAATCAGTCGCAATGACAAAGGATGAACTCCAGTCGTTGATTCAAGAACGATTGGCGGCCAGGGCTCAGAAAGATTGGGCCCGTGCCGACCAAATTCGCGACAACCTGCTTGCTAAACAGATTGAGCTGAAAGACGGCGCGCAAGGTACGACCTGGAAGGTCGCCAGCACCTGATTCCAGTTCGCATTCAAGTTGACACCTTTCGGCTACGCTGCGCCGCCCCTCGGCATCCTTATGTATTATGTACGGCCTCGTCGCTCCTCGCTTGCCTTCGCGGTCTCAACTTGAATACTTGAAGGTTAGAAACGCGAACACCACGCAGGTAAGCGAAGACTCCGAGGGGGTGATGAAAGTCCAACGAACCACTAGGCGCTACAGATCAAGATAGGTATAGCCCTTCAAGCCCTTTTCGTATTCGTTCAACAAGCGCATGGCCTCATTCGGGCGCAACCGGTCCTCCTTGATTGCCAGGTCAAACTGGGCCTTCATCTTGCGGGCCAGATCGTTTTCCGTGTACTGCACCAGGGCCAGAACCTTCTCCATAGTAGTGCCGGCGATAGTCTCCTCTATGTAATAGCCCGACTCCTCGTCTTCGTCGAGAAACACATGCGCCTCGTTCACCCGTCCGAAGAGATTGTGCAGGTCACCCATGATGTCCTGATAAGCGCCGGTCAGGAAGATGCCGATATTATAACTCTCGCCGTTTAAACCGTGCAGGGGCAAGGTGTCCATGCCGTCTTCGTAAAGATTGATGAATTTCGAGACCTTACCGTCTGAATCACAGGTGATATCGACTAGCGTCCCCTTGCGGCGAGGCTCTTCCAGCAGACGATGCAGCGGCATGATCGGGAAGAGCTGACCGACCCCCCAATGATCAAGCAGCGATTGGAACACACTGAAATTACAGAGATACTGGTCACTCATGTTGTTTTCCAGCTCCAGAATTTCATCGGGCATATACTCTGCGTCCTTGTAATACTCCAGAACGCGGGCGCCAATCATCCAAAAAAGCTTTTCCACCTCGGCCTTCACCGTTAGATCGATCAACCCCAGGGTAAAGCGGTTGTGGATCTCCTCCTTCCATTGCAGGGCGTCATGGTAGGCCTCCAGTGGATTGTCTGGGTTGATGTTGGTGAAGGTGTCCCAGGCCTCCTGCACCAATCGATGCGTGCTGCTGGGCTTTATTACCGCGACATTCTCCGGCGCCTTCTGGATATTGCCGAAGACTTCGAGGACGAGCACGGAATGGTGGGCCACGATCGCCCGGCCACTCTCGGTAACCACCACCGGATGCGGCACCTTCTCCTGATCGCAGACATCCATGATGTTGTAAACAATGTCACGGGCATATTCATTGAGCGAATAGTTGATAGAGGAATGAAAGGTGCTGCGACTGCCGTCGTAATCGACACCGAGACCGCCACCAACGTCGAGATACTGCAGATCATGGCCGATCTGACGTAATTTAGCGTAAAACATGGTAGCCTCTCGCACCGACTTCTTGATCGCTAAAATATCCGGAATCTGCGAGCCGATATGATAATGGACGAGCTTTAAGCAATGGGACATCCCCGCCTCCTGCAGCAGACGGGAGGCCTCAAGGATCTCCTGGGTCGAGAGCCCGAACTTGGCATTTTCGCCAGTGCTCTTTTCCCACTTGCCAGTGCCCTTGGTCATCAAGCGCAACCGGATGCCGATGATCGGCTCCACCTTCATCTCACGGGCGGCAACGATAATGCTTTTAATGTCCTCCAGTTTCTCGGCGACCAGAATCACCTTTTTGCCAAGCTTGACCCCGAGCAGCGCCATCCTGATATAGCAATGGTCCTTATAGCCATTGCAGATGATCAAACTCTCCCGGTCCTCATGAAAGGCAAGCCCTGCAAAGAGTTCCGGCTTGGAGCCTACTTCAAGACCAAAGTGAAAGGCCCGTCCGGCATCGACGATCTCCTCGACCACCTCCCGCAACTGGTTGACCTTGATGGGGTAGACGCCGCGATAGAAGGAGTTGTAGCCAAACTCCCTGATGGCGAGCGCGAAGGCCTGGTTGATCCGCTCCACCCGATTGCGCAGCAAATCCTGAAAGCGGATCAAGAGCGGAAAGTGGAGTCGCTGAGAGACCGCCTCCTTGATGACATCCATAATCGCAATGGTGCTGCCCTCTTCCTTCAAAGGCGATACCGTCACCTGTCCCTGTTCATTGATGTCGAAATACCGCAGGCCCCACCTGGAAATGCCATACAGCTCCCGGGCCTTCTCAATATTCCAGCCAGTTGTGTTCTCCATACGCCATTAACCCCTGATTGTCTATTGCGACTGTGCTGCGCGTTTCAATCTTGATTCAGAAAATGTTGCTATTTTATAAAACAAAAAAAGGGGCTACGGAAACACCGTGACCCCTTATAATTACTGGTCGGGATGAGAAGATTCGAACTTCCGGCCCCTTGAACCCCATTCAAGTGCGCTACCAGACTGCGCTACATCCCGACAAACTATTTTAATAATTTTTTTATGGCCAATAATTGTTTCTTGATTTCACCCAATAAGTTCATTTCAGTGAAACCGAACGCCCCCTTCATATCATTTTTCACTTCTCTCGCCAAGGACTTTCTAGTACCGGCCAGGGTCATGCCGTCTTCATGAATCATTTTTTTGATTCGCAGGATGTTTTCCACATCAACCCGTCGATACAAGCGCTGCTGAGAGCCTACCCGTTGGGGTTTGATGATAGAAAATTCAGTCTCCCAATAACGCAGGGTATGCGCCTTGACCCCGGTCAACTGGCAGACTTCACCTATCTTGAAATATACTTTATCTGGAATATGAGTAAGTTCAGCGGTGCTGTGCCCCACATCAATCCCCTGAAAACCGGATAAAATTATTCGTCCTTATTGACCCTGTCACGTAACATCTTGCTCGGTTTAAACGATACCATACTTCGTCTGGTAATTTCTATACTTTCGCCGCTCCTGGGATTACGACCAATCCGGGGAGATTTCTGCCTGACCTTGAAGGTGCCGAACTGGACCAATTTCACATCTTCTTCAGTAAGCAGGGCCTCTTTAAGACAATCAAAGAATCGATCAACGATAGTGCTCGCAGTTTGCTTAGGAAAACCAATCTGTTCATGGACGGCATTGGCAAGATGCTTTCTCGTGATATTTTCGCTGCTCACCCTAGACCTCCCTCAACTGACCGTTAAAACGGGTACAAATTAAATCAATAATTTGCCCATGAATATGACCAACAGTCTTGTCGTCAAGGGTCTGTTCGTCCGAATGATAGGTGATGGATAGGGCAACGCTCTTCAGGCCATCGGCAATAGGCTGGCCACGGTACACATCAAATATCTGAACGCTACTTACCAAAGAAAGATTGCTTGCCATAATCGCCTCGACAATTGTCCCAGCCCCCACCGCCTCAGGAACAATCACGGCCAAGTCCCAAGAAACTGATGGGAATTTGGACAAGGCCTTAAACACAGGCCGTGCTGGCTCAAGGTCCGCCAGGCAGTCGAGATCAAAATCCATAAAAAAGACTGCCTGTTTAAGACCGAATCTCTTAAGTGAAGATGGCGCTAATTTCCCAAAAGAACCAAGTTGTCTTTCAGCATAACGCACCGTCAGATACATATCCTGATCGGCATAAGGCGGCCGTTCGTCAGCAATAACAAACTGGGCTGCCCCAACCCCCAATTGGGCCAAAATGATTTCGACAATCCCCTTGAAATCATAGATATCGAAAGAGCGGTCACCATAGTGCAGCATCGGAGAACCAACCCCTGGGCGACCTGAGAAGACAGCCCCGAGACGCAGATTTTCCTGCGGTTGTTCCTGGCCTGTGATCGGCCAAAACACCTTGCCCATCTCAAAGAGACCGATATCACTGGTTTGCCGGTTCAGGTTATGTTTGATGTTCTCAAGCAGACCAGGGAGCAACATGGTGCGCATAACCCCTTGGTCATCGGCCAAAGGATTCAAAATCCTGATCTGGTTTCGTAACTGGTCATCCGGGGCAAGCCCCAAGAGATCGGAGTACTGTTCGGAGGTGAAGCTATAATTAACCGCCTCATAGACCCCAAGGGCCACCATAACAGCGGAAAGTTTTCGGCGCAGCAAGAGGGATGGCTCCTGGATCGAAAGGGACATCGGCACCACCGGCAAGGTCGAAATAATTTCATTGTACCCCTTAAGCCGGGCGACCTCTTCGATCAAATCAATCTCCCGCTCAAGGTCCACCCGAAAACTGGGCGGGGTAACCTGCAAGGTATCAGAATCGAGCGGTTCTGAACAAATGCCGATGCGCTTTAGCAGCCCGGCAATTTCGTTCAAACCAAGGGGGATTCCGAGTCGAGCGCAGGTCCGGCTTACCCGTAAGGCGATGGCCGGGGGCGCAGTAATACCTGAGTTGCAATCGATGCCACCGTCAACAAGTTCCGCGCCACAACATTCAACGATGAGCTGGGCGGCCCTTTCCAGGGCATTAATCGTCCCCATGGGGTCAACGCCACGCTCGAAACGATAAGAGGCGTCGGTCGAGAGCTTGAGCGCCCGACTGGTCTGGCGGATGCTGATCGGATTAAAGTAGGCGCTTTCCAGTAAAATATCTGTCGTTTGCGCCGTGACCTCGGAATTCTCGCCGCCCATCACCCCGGCCACCGCCACCGACCGTTTTGCATCACAGATCAAGAGCATCTCGGGGTCAAGCGTCCTTTCCGTACCATCGAGTGTGTTCATCTTCTCCCCGGCTCGCGCCTTACGCACCACAATCTTTTTGCCTTCGATTCTAGCAAAATCAAAGGCATGCAGGGGCTGACCGTATTCAAGCATTACAAAGTTGGTTATATCGACAACATTGTTGATTGGCCGCAGGCCAACGGCAAGGAGCTGCCGCCGTAGCCACCAGGGCGAAGGGCCGATCTTGACATTTTTTAGCAGACGGGCGGCATAACGCGGACAGGCGTCAGGGGCGAGCACTTCAACCGCGAAATTGGGGTCAGTGGCCGGCAAAAAGGAGGCATGGTGGACAGGCTGCTTCAGTACGCCGCCCGTCACCCCGGCCACTTCACGGGCCACACCGATGAGGCTCGTACAATCAGCCCGGTTCGGGGTGATATCGACCTCAATCATGGTATCGGCCAGACCCAAGGCCTCGGTCAGGGTAGCGCCACACGCGCAACTTTCGGGCAGATCCATCAGTCCGCCGCTTTCACTCGCAATCCCCAGCTCAGTCCCGGAACATAACATCCCGGCCGAGGCCTCGCCACGAATCTTGGACTTCTTGATCTCCAAACCCGAGGGCATCCGACAACCGGGCAAGGCGACCGGCGCCAGCATCCCTGCCCTTACATTCGGCGCGCCGCAGACAATGCGCATCTGCTCATCACCGACCAGGACATCACAGAGGGAGAGCTTATCGGCATTGGGGTGCTTGGCGACCGCCAGGACCTTGGCGACCTTGATCTGCTTAAGGCCGGGATACAGGACTTCGACCGCATCGACCTCAAGTCCGAGCATGGTGAGACGATCAGCGAGTTCGACGGCTGTCAGGTCAAAGTCAACGTATTGTTTGAGCCAGTTTACGGTAAATTTCATTTGGATTTAGCCAGACAAGAGTGGCACTAAAACTGTCGCAAAAAACGAATATCATTTTCGTAGAAGAGTCGGATATCAGTGATGCCATATTTCAGCATGGCAATGCGCTCGACCCCAAGACCAAAGGCAAAGCCGCTATACTCCTCGGGATCGTAGCCCACCTTTTTAAAGACCTCGGGGTCGATCAGTCCGGCCCCCAAGATCTCAAGCCAGCCGGTCTGTTTGCAGACCCGGCAACCCGTGCCATTGCAAATAACGCAGGCAATATCGACTTCGGCGCTCGGTTCGGTAAAGGGGAAGAAACTGGGGCGAAAACGGATGGCGGTTTTTGCGGAAAAGACCTGGGAGATAAAGATCGACAGAACCCCCTTCAGATCGGCAAAAGAGACATTTTTGTCGACCAGAAAGCCCTCGACCTGATGAAACATGGGGGTATGGGTGATGTCGGAATCACAGCGGTAGACCTTACCGGGGACGATCATGCGTAGCGGCGGAGACTGCTTCTCCATGGTCCGCACCTGCATGGGTGAGGTGTGGGTCCTAAGGAGGACGTTGCTGCTTATATAGAAGGTATCATGCATATCCCTGGCGGGATGATGCTTAGGGATATTAAGTCCTTCAAAGTTATAAAAATCAAGCTCGATGTCTGGCCCTTCAGCCACTGTAAAGCCGAGTCTTTCAAAAACTCCACAGATCTCAGCCATGACCTGGGACACCGGATGATGCTTGCCAAAAGGAATCATTCGACCCGGCAGGGTCAAATCGTCTTGGGTTTTGCCTTTGCCTCCTCTGCCGGAAACTGCATCGAAGCCAGACTGCCTGTCAGCAAAAGCCGCCTCCAGCTCCTGCTTGATTTCGTTGGCAAGTTTGCCGAGGCGGGGTCGATCTTTTTCCGCAGCCTTACCCAGGTTGCGCATGACTGTCGAGAACAGGCCTTTCCGTCCCAGATAAAGGACACGGCATGCTTCAAGGCTATCATTATCGTGGGCCGTAGCTAAACAGGCCAAGGCTTCGCCCTTCAGGCGAAGGAGTTCGTCTTCCATAGGAAACGAAGCGGACAATTATGAGGCCAGCTTGGTGATTTGCGTAAAGGCGTTGGGGTCCAGAATAGCCATATTTGACAAAACCTTGCGATCCAAATCGATCTTGGCCTTCTTCAAACCGCCAATCAACTTGCTGTAGGAAAGGCCATTCATTTTGGCGGCAGCAGAGATACGCGCAATCCACAATTGCCTGAAATCACGTTTTTTCTGACGCCGATCACGGAAGGCATAATTCAAGGCACGATCAACCGCTTCAGAAGCGCTTCTGATCAATCGGTGACGGGCGCCAACATAGCCCTTGGCCATCTTCAACACTCTATTTCTTCGGCGACGCGCCTTAAAACCACGGGTTACTCGAGGCATCGTATTCTCCTTAATCGATAAACATTTTATTAAAAAATTTACTGCGCATGCTGTTCTTAAGTTGTTGCTTCAGGGGGGTTGCCCTTCTTCAGCATGACAAAAAACAACAAATTGAACAATCTTGAATTATGGCTAGGATGGCAATTCAGCCCCTTCCCCAGACTCAGTCAGGATATTACAGGTACGGCAGCAGTTTTCGGACGTTCTTGGCATTGCTGGCATCGACTATTGCATCTTTGCGCAGATTTCTCTTTCTCTTGGTGGTCTTCTTGGTCAGGATATGACTGGAGAAGGCCTTGCTGCGAACTATTTTGCCGGACGCACTCATCTTGAATCTCTTAGCGGCGCCCCTATGGGTTTTCATCTTTGGCATAACATATCTCCCTTATTATTTTGGCCCAACATACATAACCATCTGCCGGCCTTCCATCTTCGGTTCCTGCACTATGACCGCTATGTCAGTCAAGGCCTCGGCGATTTTTTTCATGGTTTCACCACCCTGGCTGTCGGCATAGACAATTTCCCGCCCCCGAAAGCGCACGGTGACTTTAACTTTATTTTTTTGTTCAAGAAACTTACGGATATTTTTGACCTTAAAATCAAGATCGTGCTTCTCGGTCTTCGGTCGAAGCTTGATTTCTTTTACTTCAATGACCGTCTGTTTTTTCTTTGCTTCGGCCAACTTCTTGCTCTGCTCGTAACGGTACTTGCCGTAATCCATGATCCGGCAGACCGGTGGATCGGCATTGGCTGAAACTTCAACCAGGTCAAGCCCTGCCTCTTGCGCCGTTCGTATCGCCACGGCAATGGCCAGAATACCTAACTGTTCGCCGCTATCAGAAATAACCCTGACTTCTTTGTTATTGATCTGACTATTGATTCTGACCCGTACCTCTGCGCCTTTACTGGCAGCCTTAGTGCGACCTTTAATACTCCCACCTCATGTTTTAGTATTAGTGAACAGAGTCTTTCCAGTTCAATCTGAAGAAACCGGTGTGCGACTTTCCCTCTTGATCATCTCAATAAGTTCAATTATGGACATCGCTGGTAAATTCTGGCCGTCCCGCAAGCGAACCGTGACTTTCTGCTCCTCTACTTCCTTATCGCCGATGATCAGCATGAACGGTATTTTGAGGAGTTGGGCCTGGCGTATCTTGTAATTAAGTTTTTCGTTGCGCAGATCCTTTTCCGTACGAATCCCGGCTTTTTTCAACTGCCGATATACCTCTTCCGAAAAAGATGCCTGGGCATCGGAGATGTTCATCACCCTGGCCTGGACCGGGGCCAGCCACAGCGGAAAGGCCCCGGCATAATGCTCGATCAGGACCCCGAAAAACCGCTCCAGCGACCCCATCAAGGCCCGATGGATCATGATGGGTTGATGCTCAGCGCTGTCTTCGCCGGTATAGGTAATAGCAAAACGCTCCGGCAGATTGAAATCGACCTGGATGGTGGAGCATTGCCAATAACGACCGAGGACGTCACGGATCTTGATATCGATCTTGGGGCCATAGAAGACGCCCTCGCCGGGATCGACTTGAAAGTCCAGGCCTTTCTTTTCAAGGGCCAGCTTCAGGGCCTCGGTGGCCCGCTGCCAATTTTCATCACTACCGACATACTTTTCAGGCCGAGTCGACAGGTAAATCTGGTAATCCGCAAAGCCGAAGGTCTTCAGGATATGAAGATTCAGGTCAAGGATGTTAAAAATTTCCTGCTCCAACTGCTGCGGCAGGCAGAATATATGAGCGTCATCCTGAGTGAAGCCGCGGACCCGCATCAAACCATGCAAAGCGCCGGTCCGCTCGTAGCGGTAAACCGTGCCAAGCTCGCACCAGCGGATCGGGAATTCACGATAACTGCGCTTTCTGGTCTGATAGATCGCGATATGGAAAGGGCAGTTCATCGGCTTGATCTGGTAGCTGACCTCGTCAACTTCCATGGGCGAAAACATATCATCTACATAAAAATCAAGGTGCCCCGAGGTCTGCCACAGATCGCGCCTGGCTATGTGAGGAGTAAAGAGCAGTTCATAGTCGTGCCGATAATGCTCTTCCTTCCAGTAGTCTTCCAATACCTTGCGGAGTTGGGCGCCCTTGGGCTGCCAAAGGATGAGGCCGGGGCCAACCTGATCGCTGATGGTGAACAGCTCTAGTTCCTTGCCCAGCTTACGATGATCGCGCTTCTTGGCCTCCTCCAGGTTATGGAGATAAGTCTTCAACGCCTTGGCATCGGCAAAGGCCGTGCCATACAGCCGCTGTAGCATGGCATTCTTTTCATCACCACGCCAATAAGCACCCGCCACCTTGATAATCGTAAAGGCCTTCAGCCAAGCGGTGCTGGGCAGATGCGGTCCGCGGCAGAGATCGACAAAACCGCCCTGCTGGTAGAGACTGACCGTATCCGCCTCAATGCCATCAATGATTTCGACCTTGTATTTCTGTCCTTTGGCCTGAAAGAGTTTGATGGCCTCGGCCTTGCTCACCTCTTGGCGAACAAAGGGCTGGTCGGCATCGACAATCTCCTGCATCCGTGCTTCGATCTTTGCGAAGTCATCGGGTGAGAAAGACTCCTGCCGATCAAAATCATAATAGAAGCCATCCTCAACCGCCGGGCCGATGGTGACCTGCACCTCCGGCCCAAAGAGAT
The DNA here is from genome assembly GCA_031400755.1 of Pseudomonadota bacterium. GTDB lineage: Bacteria > Desulfobacterota > Desulfobulbia > Desulfobulbales > VMSU01 > VMSU01. Next base: position 27,695 of record JANNQL010000027.1, read on the forward strand.
CGAGTACGGCCTGGGCCATGATATGGGCGGCGCTATGGCGGAGTACGACAAGCCCTTCCGGGCCATCAAGGGCAATGGGTTCGAGCACCGCATCACCGACCAGCGCCTCGGCAAGATCGACAAGGGCGCCGTTAACTTTGGCGGCCACCGTATTCTTCCTGACCTTGCTGGAGCATAGCAGCTTTATCGCCTCAGCCACAGTGCATCCAGAGGCTACGCCCTGCGCCTCACCGGTTGGAATGGAAATACGTATGTCGGTCATTGCAAACAACCCTGGCCTAAAAAAAGCCAGCCCTTATGAACAAATAAGCTCCGTACAAAGTACGAAGCTTAATAATCTGGTAGGCACGAGCGGATTTGAACCGCTGACCTCTTGCGTGTCGAGCAAGCGCTCTAACCAACTGAGCTACGCGCCTATGAACCATTCATGGTGTGGTATTTTTTTAAAATGCAAATCGCATTAATCCGGACGTGAATACCAATAATCCCGCTTGGTGTCAAGGATATTATCTCGTCCAAAAAGTAAAAATCCATCCCGAGGGATGGATTTAGCAAGGCGATCGAAAAATGAAAAAAAGAGTGCGGGAGGTTGTCAGGGCGCAACATCAGTGACTTGACGGAAAGGGTATAAAATCCCGTCAATAACCATCATAAACAATTACAGAATTGGGGGGCAACGAAAGAGAATCGCTCAGGCGCTTTCGTCGAACAGAATGCCGACCAAGTCTTCCAGTCTGGCCTTCAGTTTCAACAACTCTTCCGAAGGAAACTGCCGGATCAGCTTGTCGTTGCGCCTGTCCTTGACCTGGACCACAATGTCATTGGTCGGCTTGTACTCATTAAGACCAAGCTTCAGATTGCCGCCAATGCTGTCCAGACGGCTCTGAACCTGGGCCAGGAGCCTTTCCACTTCTTTCTTGGACAGGGCCAACCCGCCGCCATGCTCACCTTTCTTGCCATGCAAGGCCTGGTCATTCAATTTGGCCTTGTCCGACGCCGTGTCTTCCTTAACCGGCGTTACCTGGGGTTTCACCTTGTCTTCCTGTACCACGACCGGGACAACCGGGGTGCCATGCACCTTGACTTCGGTATTCAGATTGACATCCATGACTAACCTCCTACCTCTTTTATAGACCTACTCGTTTTTAATCGGGAAATCCTGTCCCGACTGTTGCTGAATTTTACCTAACCATTATCGCTGACAAATTGTGGGGGGCAACTTTTGATAGTTGGGCCATAACGACCCAAGGTCCTTTTGCCCCGACGCAACCCGGACAATCTCCCTTCCAAGGCGGCACGCTGCTCTTCAGCAAGGCTGAAGATGACCTTTTCCGTATCCAGAATGCAGGCTATTTTCTCCAGCAACAGCGACCGTAAATCCGCATCAAGCCCTGCTCGTTGCGCTTCGGTCAACGATTGCCGCAAGCGGGCCACTATTGTCTGCCGCTCTTCCAGCCATTGATTAATTTTAGCCAGACAGCCGGACTTCAAACCTGCCAAATGATCCGCCTGCACTGCCAGGCAACGGTCAATGGCATCGATAAGTCGGCTTTTTACCTCTACTTTTGAAGATGCCATAAACAATTTCCCTTGTCAAATAGATACCGTGACGCCACCATGCAGAAAACAGGCGACTGAGTCCATGGTCTTAAATTTCTTAGGACCGCCTGTAATACCATACTCCGCGATTGAAAGGGAGCTGCTGGCTCCCTGCTCAAGCGGGCGATTTTCCTTGCCAGATGGCTGGTCACTTGCCCCCCCCACAAGGCCCGCTTCCACCATGGCGGTGGACTCCCATATCTCCAGCAGCCTGCTTAAATAACGACGTGACTGCTCAATTACCTTTCCATCGTTTGAGATTGCGACCTTAGGCAATTCCATGAGGATGGCGGAATATAACCCTCGCAAAAAGCCTGCGGCCTCGGAGTCATCCGCATCCTTAATAGAGGCATTCAGCTCAGAAATGATGGCGATGGCCTTACTCAAGTTTTCCCCCCTGGCCTTAACATCGTTGGCGCTAATGCCCTGCTCCGCCAGCTCCAGATGGACCAAAACCCTTTCATACAAAAGATGAATAAGTTTTACGGGATGAATCTGCGCTTGTGCTTCGCTTTTCTGGTAAGCATTTCGAACCTTGGATGTCTGCATAATCCTTTCTCCCGATGCTGGATTGATAAAAATAATTCGTTTTTAGGTTCAGAACCTGAAGGCAATGCTACCTGCGCATTTGCACATTTTCTTTATCAGACAGCTTCAATTATTACTGGAGCTGCTACCCCAGCCATCGCTTAAGCTGTTAAATTGTCCAGTCAAGAAGTTGGACATTGACTTCATCTGGCTCATATAACTGTCCAAGGCCACAAATTGCTTAGTCAGCTGCTCATATCTTTTGTTCAACCGGTCCGTATCTGCTGCAAATTTCAAAGTGAGGCCATCAATCCGGCTTTGGGCCGCGGTCTTTTCCCCTTCAATCGCGCCAGTGACTCCGGTCAGGGTCCTGAGCCGATTATTGACCTTGTCGGCCAACCCCTCGATGGAGTTTTCTGAGTCGCCCAGGAAAAAGGACTGGACACTATCACTATGGTCACTGATTGCTGCCGAAAGGACAGTTTCATCAATAGTGATAGAGCCATCCCGGTTGAGCTCCAGACCTAAATCAAAAAGAGATTCAATGTTGCCGTCAGGGTCGGCATGGTTAATTGTGGTCATAAGCCCCTGCAGTTCAAAGGGCAGATCGCGCAAGGTCGTACCGTTTAAAATACCAAACTCGCCGGCTTCGGAATCGTAGGCACTCTTGTCCCGCAACTCCTTCACAACATCGTTATAGGCGGTGACCAGAGAGGTAATAGACTCCTTCAACCCGTCATTGTTATTGGCTACGGTAATGGTTGAGGCGCCTTCCTCCTTAAAGGTCAGACTGACCCCGGAGAGGCCATCGCTTACCGTGTTACTCTGTCGCTGATAGGCGATACCATCAATCGTGAACTGGGCATTCAATGAGTTGGGGAAAAGGAGCTCATCCTGATCGGCTTGCTCATCCAAACCCAGAAGTCCGGGTTGGGACAAAATTTCT
>JANNQL010000028.1:0-21730 GCA_031400755.1 Pseudomonadota bacterium
ACCTTCTGCTGCAGGTGGGAGGCCAAGGCCTGTTTCTCCGCCGGCTTAAACTGCGAGGTCTCTACCGGCTGGCCCAAGCTGATCATGACCGGGCCGGGCTGGGACAGTAATTTACCCTTGGCCAGGACCTGGTGGGTGCCGATGATGGCCACCGGCACGATAGGCACCCCCGCCTTGATGGCCAAGACCATGGCCCCGCTCTTGAAAGACTGGAGCTGTCCGTCCCGGCTCCTGGTCCCTTCCGGGAAGATGATGACCGAGGTGCCATCACTGATGCGTTGGGCGGCCTCGTTTAAGCTTTGTAAGGCCTGGCGCCCCCGGGAGCGGTCTACCGAGATATAGCCTGCCGAGCGCATACCGGCCCCAAAGATGGGGACAGCAAACAACTCCTTCTTGGCCATCCACCTGAAATCAAACCCCAGGTAGCCCTGCAAGGCAAAGATATCAAACTGACTCTGATGGTTGGCGGCAAAGATATAGGTCTTGGTGGGGTCAAGGTTCTCCTGTCCGGTCACCGTCACCTCGACCCCGGCGCACCAGCAGATAATCCGGGCCCAAAGCTTAGGCAGGGTTTGCACTTTCTCTGCCGTCATCCGACAGACAAAAATTGAAAAAAGGGCGCCCAGGCTGGTGAGTAAAGTCAGTAAGGGGGTAATGATCAGCACGAACAGTGCCCGCGGGTAATGCAGTACTTTCATAGTCCTGTCCAGTCAAAAGGCCTCAAATACCTGAGCAGTTAGGTTTTCGAGAAATCTTCAATCATTTATCGTGTTGATTTCGTTCACTTTGAGGAGTATCATGCCGACAAAAGTAAAACAATGCAAAAAATACAATCACAATGAACCAACATTCACCCTCAGACCTATTTGGCGACATTTCTATCGCCCGGCCAGACGCCCACGTCCCTGGCCGGGAGCCGGTCAATAAGCAGCAACCGTCACTTCAGCCTTCATTTTCACGGCAAAACCTGCCTCCCAAACCTTCGCTCGGTTCAACCCTTGTTGTCCTTCTGGGGCTGGGCATGGTTATCTATCTGGCCTTTGGCTATCTTGTCCTCCCCTATCTGATTAAATCGGTGGCCACCCGGGCCTTGGCCCGCCACCTTGATCGTCCGGTCACCATCGGCCAGGTCGAATTCGACCCCTTTGCCCTGCGCCTCACCTTGATGAATGGCATAATCGGCCCCCGACTGTCCGATCCAACCGACAAGGTCGATCCGATCCTCTCCTTTGCGGCGCTGACCCTTAACTTCGAAGCGCTTTCACTGCCAAAAGGGGCGATCATCTGCCGGGAACTTTCGATAACCCAACCTTTCATCCATCTTGTCCATGGACAGGACCATGGCTACAATATCTCAAGTTTGCTGCACGACAGCGCTAAGACCAGCGATCCAAAACAATTTTCCCTGAGCTGGCTCGCCACAATCATTGCCAAGCGCTATTCCATCAATAATATTGCCATCAGCAAAGGCGATATCCTCTTTGACGACCTGCCAACCGCCAAGGTCCACCACCTGGAAGAACTGAACGTCAGTTTGCCGGTAATCGCCAATATCAATTATCAAGACGGGCGGATTGAGCCCCATTTTTCAGCCGAAGTGAATGGCACGCCTATTGAGATGAAGGGCCAGACGCAAATGGCGGAAGGGCCGATGAAGGCAAGTCTGAGCCTGAAGATGACCAAGATCGACCTGGCCGCCTACCAGGATTACCTGCCGCCCAAATTTGGCATTCAGACCTTAAGCGGCCAAGCGGACCTGGACCTGAACTTGCTCTATGCCGCAGCCTCACCTCGGGCAGAAAAACTGCGCTTGGCCGGAATCATCACCCTGCGGGCCGTCCAGGAAAGCGGCGAACAAGGCCAATTCAGCGTCGACGACGGTCTGATTAAGGGCTGGTTCGCACCATTTGCCAATCAGTTTCAGGCCGAGGAAATCACCCTGCAGCATCCGGTATGGGAACCCATTGCCGGGCAGACCAGTCACTGGCCCGCCTTGATCGGGGCCATTCTTGGTCTAGGTCCTAACCATAGAAATGGCTTGCCGTTAAATCATCTGCAAATCACCAAGGGCGAGATCAGGGGGCCATCAAGCACCAACCCCGAGCAGCCTGGCGGTTGGCAGGAAATTGACGCCTCCATCAACACGACCCAAGCCTCGGGTGACAAAGGCGGCCAGCAACAGGCCTTCTTCGCCCTCAGCGCCGAAAATCCAAGCGGTAGCAGAATAAGTCTGCAGGGCAGTGCCAGCACAGCACCCCTGGTGGCAAAAGGTCTCCTGGTTATCAACCAGGTGGACATCGCCACCGTGCAGGACCTCTGGCGTAAGATGGGATCGATTTTGCCGGTCAAGAGCGGCAGGGTCGAACAGGTCCAAGCAAATTTCAGCATCACCCTTGACCCTGACGACCAGCGTCCTCTGCTGCTGCTTGATCCCCTGAACATCCAGGCCAAAGATTTGCGGATTGAACAGAATGGCCAAGTGATGGAGATACCGATCTGGCAGAGTGAACAGGGCTCTTTCAAGCCGAACGATCCGACCCTGCACCTGGGCAAGGTCCGCTTGCAACAACCAAAATTTACCTGCCGACGGCAGAGCAGCACTGGCGCCTGGCAGACCATTGTCGGCCAGGCGGAGGGCCAATCCCCGCCGACCGTAAACCTCGACCTGAGCGGCCTTGATCTGACCAACGCCAGCCTGCTGGTCGAAAATCAAGGGCCGCCGGATATCAGCCTGCGCCTGGAACGGTTCGACCTGCAAGTGGAGCAGATTGATCCGCACAAAACAAATAGCCTGAGCGCTGCCGCCATGCTGGATGACAAGTATCCCATGCAAACGACCGGCACATTTTCGCTCACGCCCTTTAGCGCCACCCTTAATATCCAGGCCAGCGATTTGCCTTTGCCCTTGTTCCAGCCGATCCTCGAACGATATTTCGCAAGCCCGATGAATGGCGCCCTGAGCGTCGAAGGGGCTTTGAGCCTCCCAGCCCTCGACTACCATGGGAAATGGGCCATCACCGCCCTGAGCGTCCCGCCGATCAGCTGCCGCCGCTTGACCGGCGAAGGGACCGTCTTTATTCTGCGCCCCTTATCGCTTGCCATCGACCGCCTGGACCTCGAAGGGCCGGCCCTGCACCTGACCGCCAACCCCAACGGTATGCCCCAGCTGCCCACGGTTATGCAGCCCGGATGGCAGCCGGCCCCAACGCCCCAGCAAGCCGCCGTGAGCATGAAGGCCATCGAGCTGAACGAAGGGATCTTGATCTATGACCTCCCTGGCCCGCCTGGACCATGCCCTGTCCCTCCTTGCGGCGGGGTCACCATCAGCGGCCAAAAGATAAGCGGCAGTCTTGAAAACTTCATCGTTGCCAAGGACCAGGCCATCCCCTATACCCTCAATGGCCTGCTGGAAACTAGCGCCGAGTTCCAGACCCAGGGCACAATCAGCCCCTTTGCCACTAAGCCGGGGCTGACGATGAAGGGCCGCATCTCTGGACTGCCCCTCACTGCCCTGGCCCCGCTGCTTGAACCCTATTGGGGCTTTACCATCAAAGGAGGGACGCTTGATTTTGACAATCAACTGACCTTCGAGGACACCTTGATACAAGACAGCTGTCGTTTGGCATTTCTGGGCCTTTCTTTGGGTAAGCCCCTGGAAGGCTCGGCGATCAAGGCCATCGGCAGCACCTGGCAGAGCCTGCCCCTGGTCCAGGCTATGCTGCAGGACTCAGCCGACACGATCAAGCTCACCATACCGGTTGACGGCAGGACAGATACCGGTTTCACCTACCAGACAGGGATGAAGACCTTTTTGAACCAACTCCTGCTGAAGGCAACCGTCTCGCCCATGAACCTCCTGCACGACAGCCAGAAAGCGCCAAGCGATACTGTGGAGTTCCAAGCAGGCTCAAGTCTTCTGGATACAGCCTCTGAGGACACATTGAACGCCTTCGCCAGCCTGCTCCAGGACCGTCCGTTGCTCGCCGTAGCCCTGGCCGGATTCGCCGATAACGCCGATGATACAATGGCCTTACTTAACCCAACCAAAACCGGAAAAGGCCGGCAACCCAACAAGGACCCAGGCCTGATCACCGAAAAGACCCTCCTTGGTCTAGCTGCCAAACGGGGGCAGGCTGTGCAAAAATTTCTGACCGGTCGGGGCGTATCGCCAAAGCAGGTCCGCTTGGCCAAGCCAGAGCTGGTCAGCGTCGGCAAATCCGGGCGTCCAGGCCGTCGGGTCGCCCTTAGCCTGAGCGTGGCGGAATAACTTTGATGGCGTCGCTTACCTGCTTAGAGTCATCTCTCGATTTTTTAAGCCTGATAATCTTGCAAAAAGTCACGGGATGGCTAAGCAAAAGGGTCGATATACAAGGCGCGGGGTGTTTTTGTGAGTGAGGCCATACATCAGGTATGCCGAACGAACAAAAATGCCACGCAACGCAGTAGATCGGCCTTTTTGCGACGCCATCGTTATCTCCGCCCGCGGTCGATGCCATCACGATAGCCCTTGATATAGGCCTTGTGCAGCACTGAGTTCTCCTCCACCTTGCCCCGCAAATTTTGCCCTTGTCCCGAACTGCCATCTTTTAATCCCGATTGATAAAAGGATTCAACCTCCTGCTGGTCGGTCTTCAGCCCATAGATGACCGAGGTGGCGCAATTGCGCAAGATCATCGCCGCCAGGCCCAGCATCAGCGCCCAGGCCAGCACCCAGCCAATTTTCGTATACAAAGGGACAGACGTCTTGCCTGCCTCCATCTTTTGTTGATCCATGAAACCGCCCCTCCGGGTCTTGTGTTTGGCAATATCGCCTCAATTTTTTCCACGAACATGCTTATCTAAAAGATTGACACACCGGCGGCAAGAAAAAATGACTACCTATTTTTTTTCTTGCCTTTCCTGTTGCTGTCCGTTACATACGTTTTGCACCGTTTCATAGTGTACCACACCTTTAATATTTGTCATTATCCCATCCATAAAGGGAGTGACTGGGGGTTTTTTTTGATGCCGGTGAGATAGGGAATGTTAGGCCAGGGCGACGTTCGCTTCAGGGTGGTGCCTCTGACACCTAAGTGGGGCAAAGTATCAATAACTTAAGCACGATCAGCTCTCTATCTTAACTCAAGCTTTCGCGAAAAATAGCAACCAATTTTTTTATTTCAATATCTAGGAGGGTTTCACCGATGAGCCACAAGGACGCACTGCTTTCAAGGGCCGGAACATTTTTATGTATCCTGCTCGCCACTCTAATTCTAGGGACGGGCAGCGCCTTTGCCCTCACCACCAACGACGAATGCCTCGGCTGCCATGGCGACAAGGCCATGACAACCGAGAAAGACGGCGAGACCATCAGCCTCTACATTGATGAAGAGACCTTTACGCAAACCGTCCATGCCAAGCATGGCGACAGGGGCTGCACCGACAATAGCTGCATTTCCTGCCACGTTGAGGCTGCGGTCGAAGGTGACGAACATCCTTACCCGATGAGTCCGGTCGACTGCGAAAGTTGCCATGATAAAATCGGCGCGACTTACGAAAAAAGCGCCCACGGCATAGCCAAGGCCAAGGGGGACAAGTTCGCCCCCAAGTGCTCTGACTGTCATTCCAAGCACGATATCCTGAAACCAAGCGATCCGCGTTCAACCACCTATCCGTTGACTATCCCGTTCACCTGCGGCCGCTGCCACCAGGAAGGCTCGGTGATGACCACCACCCATGAATTGAATAAGCATAATATTACCCAGAATTACTCTATGTCTGTTCACGGCAAGGGTTTGTTCGAGTCCGGCCTGATCGTCACTGCGGTCTGCAGCAGCTGCCATACGGCCCATGATGTCCAGAAGGCCAGCGTGCCGACCTCAAGCGTCAACCGGGACAACATTATTCATACCTGCAAGCAGTGTCATGTCGGCATCGTCGATAAGTTCAACAAGTCCGTCCACAGCCCACTGGTTACCAAGACCGACAAGAAACTGCCGGTCTGCGTAGACTGCCACACCGACCACTCCATTGCCAAGGTCCACGCCAAGGACTTCCGGTTGATCATTGCCAAGCAGTGCGGTAACTGCCATGAACATTATTCCGAGACTTATCTTGAGACTTATCACGGACGGGCCTCCATGCTGCTGGGCGGCGAACGGACCGCCAAATGTTCCGACTGCCATGGCTCGCACGACATTATGCCAGCCCAGGACCCCTCATCCACCATCAACACGGCCAACATCGTCAAGACCTGCTCCACCTGTCACCCCAATGCCAATTTGAGTTTTACCACCTACCTGACTCATGCCACCCATAACGACAAGGACAAATATCCCTACCTCTTCTACACCTTCTGGGCCATGACCGGCCTCCTGGTCGGCACCTTTAGTTTTTTCGGGCTCCATACCATTCTCTGGGTGCCACGCTCCCTGATTGAGCGTATGAAGGCCATGACCCGAGGCCATTGAGCTGATTGGCGCCCAAAATCCGGTAAGCAGGACAAAAGCCAAGCATAAATTTACGTTACTTTAATCATATTAAGAGGATCAAGAGACATGAGCAACACACCAACGATGTATGTGGAGAGATTTTCCGTCTTTCAGCGATTCATTCATCTGCTGATCATCATAAGCTTTCTGACCCTGGCAGTCACTGGTATGGCGCTCAAATTCGCCATGGAAAGCTGGGCCGCCCTGATTGCCGACTGGTCCGGCGGGTTTGCGGTACTCGGCGCCCTGCACCGCTTTTGCGCCATCATAACCTTCTTCTATTTCTTTCTGACCATGATCCTGCTTTATACCAAATGGAAGGAGTCAGGGAAGGGCCTGTTCTCATTTATCTTCGATCCCGAAGGACTGGTTCCTAATCTGACCGACCTCAAGGAAATGATCGGCACCGTTAAATGGTTTTTCGGTGGGGCCCGGCCCTATTACGGTCGTTGGATATACTGGGAAAAATTTGATTTCATGGCGGTCTTCTGGGGTATTGGGGTCATCGGCTCCTCGGGTCTGGCCCTCTGGTTTCCGGTACAGTTTTCCAAATTCTTCCCTGGCTACTGGCTCAATATCGCGACCATTATTCATAGCGACGAGGCGTTGTTGGCGGCGGGCTTCATCTTCACCATCCATTTTTACAACACCCACCTGCGTCCGGAGAAGTTCCCGCTGGACCCGGTCATCTTCGTGGGCTCCATCACCTTGGCTGAACTGAAGCACGAGCGGCCCCGGGAATACGACCAGCTGGTGGCCTCCGGCGAACTGGAAAAAGTCGTCACCCGTCGGGGGCCAACCCCCTGGCTACAGCGCATGGCCACGGTCTTCGGTATCTTTGTGGTGACAACCGGTTCCTTCTTGGTGGTATCGATCATTATCACCATGCTCAGGTATATCCAAGGCGGCCACTAAGTCTCTCTCATCGCGCTTAAACGCAAGAAAGGCCCGAGTAGAGATTTTGTTTATCTCTTCGGGCCTTTCTTGCGTTTGGTGAGGTGAAAAAAGACCCTCGTGCGGGGAACAAAGGGGGGACCGCGGCGCTCCTTTGTTGGTGCCGTCAGTTCAAAGCTAAAGCGTTTTCATCCTATGTGTGTAAAAAAGGTTACTACGGGGGAACCTGAAAGGCAATTTCAGGTGCAGCTAAAAGAATGCTGGGTGATATATGTCTCCAGTTCGGTTTGTTGCGATTTGCTCAATGACCCAAATTCCAGGGAGCGCTGCACCATCCGCATCATGCTGAACGACGACTCGTTGATCAGTAATTTTTCAGAAATCATCCGACAGGGGATGGCCTCCATGAAAAAATCATTCTGACCATCCAGAATATCGACGGTTTCGCCCTCTTGGATGGGCTCATCAGAATGCAGATAGACAAAAGAGAGTCCACCCATGCTGATATTCTGAATATGGCCTGGGTTATTGGCCGATACGGCAATAGCGCCTTCGCCAAGTCGATACCGCGGCTGTCTCCGCCGCTCATTCGATGATTTCATGCCCCCTCCCCCTGGTTGACTAATCTATTTTTTAAGGACTCCCCTGCAAAGCAGTATAGGGACTCCGGCAAGAGATTGTCAAACATAAATTTTGACTAGTTTTTTAGGGGCAGGCCGGTCTCCGTCAGTATTGAGCAAGCAAGTATCATTTTAAACGGACCCCGTCACCATCAAGAACAATTAATTTCTTTTTATACAGGGCGCCGACAGCTTTTTTAAAATTCTTTTTGCTCACCCCGAACAACTGGTAAATTTGTTCTGGAGGCGTCTTGTCGTTCACCGCCAGAAAGCCTCCATGCTGTTTTAAGTGGCCAAGGATCTGCTCGGCCAAGCCCTCCACCTTTTCATAGCCAGGCTTCTGTAAGCAAAGATCAATCTTCTGGTCGTCCCGCACCTTTTTTATGAAGCCCCGCAAGCGGGCTCCTTTTTTTAGAGGCTGAAAGACCTCGTTTTCATAAAGCACTCCCCAATGGGCATTATTAACGATGGCCTTGTAGCCCAGATCGGTATGGGCGCCGATCAATAACTCCACCTCTTGGCCATGCTCGTAGTCCACCGGCAGCTGGTCGAGAAATTGGTCCAACTTGGACGAGGCGAAAATTCGGTTCCATTTGTCATCATAAACAACCCGGACAAGGTAGGATTTGCCTTCCTCCATCAACTGCTTCTGTTCCTTGGTCGGGGCCAGCAGCAAATTGGTCAGGCCCCAGTCCAACCAGGCCCCTTGGCTGGACAACTTCATGACCTTCAGGTAAGCAAAGGTGCCAGGCATGGCCACTGGGCGCTTGGTCGTGGCGATCAGGCGGTCCTCCTGGTCGTAATGCACAAAGACCTCCAGCCTGGAACCAACCAGACAATGGGGAGGGACCACCCGTTGGGGAAGAAGTATACGGCCAAGGTTTTCGCCATCGAGATAAGCCCCGATATCGACCATCTTGGTAACCATTAACGTGTTCATCCTGCCTGGCGCTATCATGAGGTCATTCCTTGAAAGTTACGTTGGGCATTACGGGAATCAACTATTGACAAGAGGCCTTTAGGTCATTTGTTCCGCTATCGAGGCAAACTAGCAAGGCGGCGGCCTCGTCGGCGTTCAGCTTGGCCCCGCGCTCAATCATTCTCTCAACGGACCGCTGCCAGCGGGCCTTACTTTTTTTGCCAAGCTTTTCGCATACCCTGACTGTGCTGTGACATGCGGTGCACTTGTCCGTCAACAGGGCGGCGCACTTACCACCGTCTCCTGGCGGCGTAGTCGGGGTGGCAGCTTGGCCCCCGGCGCCTTTAGCAGTGTTCGGCTGGCTGACGTTCTTCGCTGCCGATGGGGTGTCCTGGCCCTTGTTTTCCGAGCAGGCGTTTAACAATGCCAAAAGACCGCAAATCGCTACCAAGCCGATCGCCACAGTCCGTTTTTTCTTCATCATTTTGTGTATACTCCTTGTCTTTTGCGTACCCTGTGATCGCTGCTACAAGCAGCATGGTACCAAGAATATCAAAGCCAAAGCAACTCATATTTTCTCAAGAAAGCGACTGGGTTGTAGGACAGTTTGGCTTTACGCAGTCCCTCATTGCCCAGGTCCTGTTCCCGGTTCACCAGGGCGAAGCCGGTTTGAGCGGCGAGGAACTCCCTATTTATGGCCTGATAGACCCCCTTGTAATTGCCCATGCCCTTTTCGAAATGGATTACCAGGGTGTCGACCTGCAAGGGTTCTGCCACGGTAAAGGCCACCACCTGTGAATCAACCACTAGCGTTCCGCCCAGCAAGGTGGGGAAGGCCGCAAATGACCTTAAGACCTTGGCGATCACCCGGTCCTCTGCGGCAAGATCAGCCGAGTCCTCGCAGTTTCGCCAGGCACACCACTGGCTCTGCATTGCCAGCACCATCTCGGTCAGCCCTTCATCCATCGGCTGATAGCGCCAAATATAACTATTTTGGAATTGATGGAGCAAATTCAATTTGGCATGAAAGCGGTTGCCGGCCAAGGCCACCAACTCCGGCACCGAATAGAGATAATCCCAATGATCACGGGTCGTTTTGATCCGGACTTGGGGATGGGCATGGGCCATCAGCAAGGCCAGGGGTTCAGGGAGACGAACAAAAGAATGCCCCTGCAGACGGGGCATCATCTGCCTCCAGTCGATCATAGACCAAGGCCCGACCGGCGCCCAATAGGCCAGGGTCGGCTTTGTCTGCCGAATCCAGACCAGATTGCCATCCCAGGCCCAACTGAGGCCATGCTCTTCGGCCCAGGCCCAAAGATTGACGAAACTATAGTCCGAGGAGACCTGCGGGGTCTCCTTGAGCCGGGTTTGATAGTCCGCCTGCCGGTCTAAGGTGATTTCTGTAAAATCAAGATTCATTGGCAATAATTTTTCCGTTAGGGCCTTATGCCCGGATCGCTGAAATCCTCTCCAGAAGCGGCGGGTGCGAATAATGCAGAAAGACGTAGAACGGATGAGGCGTAAGATTAGCCAGGTTATTGAGCGACAGCATCTTTAAGGCCGAAATCAAATCCTCGCCCCCGCCCAGAGTCTCCACCGCAAAGCGGTCTGCCTCAAACTCATTGTGCCGCGACAATCGGTTCATCAACATGGACAAGACCAGCTCCAGGGGCGTGAGTAGCAATCCGAAAAAGATCAGCCCGGCGTAGACCGAGCGGTGCGTCATGTCAAAGGCATCAAACAGCCCCTGGCTGCCGAGGGCCAGAGACAGAAGGTAGAACATGAGGCCCAGATGAATGATGCTGACCACCAGACCCTGCAGGATATGTTTTTTTTGGTAATGGCCTATTTCATGGGCCAGGATACTGACCAGTTCCGCTACGCTATGGCGCGCAATCAGGGTGTCGAATAGGGCGATGCGTTTATGTCTGCCGAACCCGGTGAAAAAGGCGTTTGACTTGCTGGAGCGTTTCGAGCCATCAATCACAAAGACATTGTCCAAGGCAAAACCGACCGCTTTGGCATAGGCCATGATCCGCTCCTTCAATTCCCCATTGTCAAGCGGGGTAAACTTATTGAACAGGGGCATGATCCAGGTCGGAGCGATAAATTGGATGATAACGATAAAGGTCGTCGTGGCGCCCCAGGCGTAAAGCCAGGCATGGCTCCCGGCCCAGTCAAAGAAGAAAAGGAGTGCCCCAAGCAGTGGCCCACCGAGGACGATTGCCAGCAGTATTCCTTTGACGAGGTCCATGGCAAAAGTCAGCGGGGTGGTCCGATTAAAGCCGTACGCCTCTTCCAGGACAAAAGTTGCATAAATGGAAAAAGGGATTGAGACCAGAGTCTTTACCAATAAGAGGGCGCCGAGATAGATCAAGCCATTTGTCACCGGCCCCAAGCCAAAGCCACGAACCAGGAGGTCGAGCCAGTTGAAGCCGCCCACCAACCAAAAGATAAGCAAAGCGGCCAGGTCGGCGCTGGCAGTCACCAGACCGAAGCTGGTCTTGGCCCGGGTGTAATCTTGTGATTTGGCGTAATCCGCCTCCTTGTAGACTTCAGCGAACTCGTCCGGCAGTTCTGGCCTCAGGGCCTTAAGGTTTAACACCTCAGCCCAGGTGGTAATCAGAAAATTGCCAGCCAAAGCGACAATGATAATCCAGGCAAACCAATTCAATTCCATGATCGTGATGCACCTTTTGCAGAGTTTAGGAGCCGTTACGAAATAACTTGTGCAATTCTGACCAATACTTTACGGCCCTTTATGCCGATTTGGCTATTATGAATGACCAGGTTATTTCTTATCGTGGCCCTTATAGCGTTGCCGTGGACAACTCAGCCTACGCCATTTCTTTTCTAAATCAAATGTGTCATAATGGGTGACGTCAAATTTGACAATCTCGCGAAAAGTCGAGAGATGGCTAAGCAAAAGGGGCGATATACAAGGCGCGCGGTGTTTTCGGAGTCTCGCAAGCTCGCTTACCTGTGAGTGAGGCCATACATCAGGTATGCCGAACGAACAAAAATGCCACGCAACGCGGTAGATCGGCTTTTTTGTGACGCCATCAAATTTGACGTGCATGGGCCGGGCAGCAAGCAGCAAAAAAATAAGACCTCTTTGAGTTTATCCAAAACCATACCGCACAACTGACACTTATGCAATTAAACAGTAATTACAATTCATTATCATGGAGTAGTCTGTGAAGACTTTGTCCAAGTTGGGGTGTTGGTTTAGGGAATTTCGGCCTTTGTTTTTACTTTTTTATCGTCAGGAGGCGGGGGTTAATGGAAATGAAACTCATTGTCACGATTGTTCCTGAGTCATACTGTCAAAACGCATCGACGCGCAACCAAGAACTCGTTGATGATTTTTTTGTAATAAAAAATGAAATAAAACAGCAGTTGCGCGAGGGTTTTGCAGTTATATCTGAAAGGCTATTGGATGCTGCCGCAGAGCATATTGTATGTGGAAGGGGTGATGTGACATTGAGAGCAACCTTGTGTGGCGACACTATCGGGACGTCAGTCGCGCTGCATATGCCGGCAGGCACACCATAAATTTTTATTGGGACCGGGACGTAAAATGCAAAAAGAAAACATTAAAGTACTCGTAGTTGATGACCCTGACATTATCAATAAAATGATCCGGCCAACCCTGGTAAAACAACTAGGCTTTGCCGCTCAAAATATTATTGAAGCCCATAGTGGCAAGAAGGCCCTTGAAATTTTGAATACCATTCAAATTGACTTGGTGCTGTGCGAATGGAATGTCCCGGAAATGTCAGGGATTGAGTTGCTTAAAGCTATCAGGAAGCACGAAACCCTCTCTACAATCCCTTTTATGATGGTCACCTCAGTAAGTGATCAGAAATGCATCCTGCAAGCCGCTCAAGAAAAAGTCACTCAATATGTTGTGAAGCCGTTCACCGTTGAAAGTTTCAGCGTCAATATAAATCAGGCCCTTCTGCCAACCGAACAACGGGCCCATAAACGGTACCAAGTCACCAAGAGCAACGAATTGACGGTGTTGAGCAATGGCAATGCCTATACTGCAGGGAAAATAATAAATTTCAGTAAGGGAGGCTTGCTCGCCAAACTGTTTGTTAAGCGGGAAATAACAATTTATGACAAGCTGGACCTGATGATATCTATGGTTGAGCCATCGTCTGGAAAGAAATTGGTGAATTCGGTACTGGGTGAGTTGATTAGAATCGAACGGACTGCTGACAGCACACCAAAAAAAATAGGCTATTATTCCTTCGTGTTCACAAATTTAGA
Source organism: Pseudomonadota bacterium (assembly GCA_031400755.1). Taxonomy (GTDB): domain Bacteria; phylum Desulfobacterota; class Desulfobulbia; order Desulfobulbales; family VMSU01; genus VMSU01. The sequence goes on from JANNQL010000028.1 coordinate 13,182, forward strand.
CCCAGCACAGAAAAAATTTTTGGAAACAATTGTCTTTTTGCTAGAACGGTAAGGGCCTAAAGGCCGGAGGGCTGGCCCAGGGGCAGCGTTTAATACCTGTCGCATGGAGGCTGTCGGTTTCACCAGCCATTGGGAGAGGGCATGATTTTCATCGAAAAGATGCTGAAGCTGGTAGATGCATCAAAAACTCATACCCCGATTGTGGACTTAATAGCGGTCCAGACCAAGGATCCGTTTAAGGTCCTGGTCGCCACTATTCTCTCGGCCCGGACTAAGGACGAAGTCACGGCCAAGGCCGCTGGGCGCTTGTTTGCCACGGCCCCTGATTGTGAGGCATTGGCGCGGCTCAGCGTCGAGGAAATTAACAAGTTGATCTATCCGGTGGGTTTTTACAAGGCCAAGGCCGGCTATCTGGCCCAATTGCCGAGGGCCTTGGCCAACTTTGCCGGACAGGTCCCTGATGCGATTGACGACCTTGTTACTCTGCCGGGGGTGGGCCGCAAGACGGCTAACCTGGTGCGGAGTGTCGCCTTTGGCAAGCCCGCTATCTGTGTCGACACCCATGTCCATCGGATCACGAATATCTGGGGCTATGTCCAGACCAAGACGCCGCTTGAGACCGAAATGGCCCTGCGGGACCAGCTCCCTGGGCAGTACTGGTTGACGATTAACTCCATTCTGGTGGCCTTTGGTCAGGCGATCTGCAAGCCGGTGGCCCCTCATTGCGATGTCTGCCCGGTTGATCAACTGTGTCCAAAGATTGGGGTCAAACCTCGAAAGAGGCCGAGACCAACGGCGTCGATAGTCGGCGCTAAGACCTTTGTTTCCTGGAATGTCAACGGCATACGAGCGGTTGAGAAAAAGGGCTTTGTCGGGATGGTGCAGGCCTTGGCCCCGGACATCTTCGCCATCCAGGAGACCAAGGCCCACCCTGACCAGCTGTCGGACGAGCTGATCCACATCTCGGGCTATCATTCCTTCTGGTCTGCCGCCGTGCGCAAGGGCTATGCCGGGGTGGCGGTCTATGCCAAGGAAAAACCGCTACAGGTGATAACCGGCATGGGGGTTAACGCCTTTGACCAGGAAGGCCGGGTCCTGACGCTGGAGTATGATGATTTTTTTCTGATCAATGCCTATTTTCCCAACGCCCAGCATGGTCTGCCGCGCCTGGATTTTAAAATTGATTTTAACCGGGCCCTGCACCGGTTTGCCGATGAGTTGGCCAAAAAAAAATCAGTGGTGGTCTGTGGCGATTTCAACGTGGCCCACAAGGCCATTGATCTGAAAAATCCCAAGGAAAACGAGGAAAACCCAGGCTACTCCCTGCCGGAGCGGCAGTGGATGGATGGGTTTATCGGCGCTGGCTATGTCGATACCTTCCGGCAGTTCAATCAGGAGCCGGACCAGTATTCCTGGTGGAGCTACCGGGTCAATGCCCGGGAGAGGAATATCGGCTGGCGGATTGATTATTTCTGCGTTGATTCAGCCAGCCGGACGCGGGTCAAGGACGCCAGGATCCTCCCCGAGATCATGGGTTCTGATCATTGTCCGGTGACCTTGGTGTTTGCCTAAGAAGAGGTGCGGCGTCTGCAACGCCCATTTAGGGGCCGTTACAAAATAACCATTACAGATTTGGCATTGCCTGTACGGCCCCTTATGCCGTTGCCACACATGGTGTGTTACAGTAATTTATTGACAACGGCTTAGGTCATTTCTGGTGTATCGTGCGCCGGTTGGAGGAGTTACTAAAATCACATGCGCCATTGATTGGCAGCAAGAAAATCATCGACAAACCTGGATAAAATTGTTCAAGTACCTGCCTGTGCGGGGGTGAACAGATTCAACCTGGAAAATCAAAGAGAGGATAAGGACAATGAGCGGACATGGTCATCAGGAAGTCGGACATCACGAAGAGGATCAATCAATCAACGTCAAGGTTGGGGTGTTTTTTATTTGCGTCATCCTTACTCTTTTTGTGATTGCCATGATCAATTGAGACGGGCACTATCCACTTCCGCCCCGTGCATAAGTTTTACTTCCTAAATCTCCTCCAGCTTCAGCACGAATTGGCCCCCCCACATCACCGGGAACTCTCTCGGACACCCCATTTTTTTGTGATATTCAGTAACAGGCTTAAATCTAGGCTTCCTTATGATGTAATTGAGAAATCATTACATTCTGCCTAACCTCGGTGTCGGGGCACCAACGTGCAAGCCTTCACCCAACACAAGGCGAATCTTAAAATATTTTATTTTACTTTAGGTTTTGGCCTTGGCCTAGCCGCTACTTTTGCCGCATTCCGCGAATCCCTCTTAGCCTGAAGTCCGGGTGAATTATCGAAAAACTTTGACTTTGGTTTTGACTTCTTTCCGGTGGGTGTTGCTGGTTTGGCGTCCGCCGCATTTTGCTTGAATCTTCTGTTCTTTTCCGCTGCCGCTTTTTTGGCCTTGGCGGTAGCATCCATTTCTGCGATTGCACGTTGCTTGGCGAAAAATGGCTTCGCGTCTGGGGCTGTGGCCATGGCTGGCTTGGCCGTAGGTGCCTTTGCAACTCCTGAGGGCTTGGCGAACTTTTTAAGAGTTAAATTTTCAGTCTCCAATTCCTCGACTCTTGCTTTAAGCTCTGCCACCTTCGCTCTCAGTGTGTCAATTTTAGTCTGACTCTCTGATCTGGTGGTTTTTTTATCTGGTGTTACTGCCATGACTCCCCCTTTGGGTGATGGTTTAGTGTGTCAGGCTTGACATATAGCCTGTTAGCGAACTGTGTATGGGCCAGGCTCATAATCATCGGTATGAGGTGGTGTGGCCATTTATTTGCTCCATCCTTAAAATGAGGCCCCGTCAAACCCCTTTGTTTTGTATCTTCAATAATTGACTAAAAGTATTCCGCAAATCCTGTGGCAGGAAGTTCCTTTCTCGAAACATTAAAAAGTTCTTCTGAATCCATCGTATTATTGGGTAAGCGACCTTCAATAATTTCACAAAAACTTTCCCTTTCTTTTGGCTCAATTTGGGTGGAGCCACTGCCTGTTTCCTTTGCTACAAAAATGTGTTTCGACTCGGAAATTGTAATTTCAGTCCCTTCGTCTAATGGCTTTGAGTTTATTATTGCTGCCTTGTAATTTACAAAAACAGGTTCCTCGCCAAGTTGTATCTGAAGGAGCGAGTTTTTTGTAAGAAATATCTGCTCCTGATCTTGTGAAATCCGCCATCCATTTCCTTCAGGAGATAACTGGATCAGTTGGTTTCCCAATGCGTTAAGCGGCATGGAAATTCCTTGTAGGCTTAGGTTGCGAATAAAACCATTTTGATTGATTTCTTCCTGCCCATTGAAAACAAAAGCCGCAGCTTTTTTACGGAAGGCGGCTTTTTGGTAATGGCTTTTGTAATGAAAGGAACAATAATTTACTGCTAATCTCAGTCCATGTTGAAAAACAAAGTTGATAATTTCTAGTGCCGTTAATTCCGATTCCAAAACCGTGACTTTATGTCCATGTAAAAAAGTATAATTGCGATTAAAGAGATTTTTAAAATTATAGGGCGTAAGCCTCATCTGATGGAGGTTGAGATAATTTACGCCAAGGCTGTCGAGTTCGATAACCATGTTTTTTAACTGTGCAATATCTTCTGGGATGGCAGGTATTTCAACGGTTACGTTTGGAATTTTCCCCAAGGCAAGTTTCAAATTTCTTGTGTTATACTCTGTGGCAGTAAGGTCGAAGCGGATTTCATCCAAGCCGGCTTCAGCTAATTTTATTGCTTTTTCTTCATCTAAAAGTGTTCCGTTGGTGTACATCCAAACATAAACAGAATCTCCCAATTCTTTTTTTATTTTAGACAGAAAATCAATGGTAGTACCGAAAGTAAGCAACGGCTCTCCGCCACTCAGCCCAATGCCTTTAAAGCCGAACCTTTTAATGTATTCGATATAATTTTCAGGCTTATCGAAAGTAATCCCCTGGGTCTCAGGAATTGACGTATCTACTTGGGACGTCGGGCAATAAAAACACTGACAGTTGCAGCGGTTATTCACGAAAAGGCACGACCAATGGCCTTCTCCGCAAAGCCTGCACCCCGGAGAAACACCGTGTGCAAATGGTTTGGTACCATTACAAAGGTAACCGGCCTTGCCTTCTATTTCGGAGATAAGACGAGAACGTTCTTCATCGGCCTCAATCAAACGGTAATACGATAGTTTTTTTAGTTGATCGTAGTAAATGCCGTATTCTGTCCGGTTTTCTGCAATTTGTTTTTTCTGATAGTTCAAGAGTGCTTTCATTTTTACCTTTGTAAAGTATGGAGATAGGTATAGTTTCGCGTTTGACCAGCCTGGTTACCATAATATCGAATCTGGAGCCGTTGTTTTTTACCTCAAAGGCTCGTCATGATGTAATTGAGAAACCCTAACACTGCTAATTGTTAGGATTTCATTTTATAACCATTCCATCCCCCAAGTCCAATTTCCTATTGAAAGCCGCCAGCAGATGCTGACCAGAGATAAAAGTAGTCTTCATTTTATGGAAAACTTAAATAGATATTGATGGCCAACCAAGAGATTAAGGCATCAGTTCAGCCATTACTGATGAAGCCCATAACGAAGCATCACTATCCAGTTAAGTTTGGCACACAGATTGAGCTTTATCGTCATGCGGAGAACTCTTCACGGCGCAACAATTGATAAAACGCTATTCTGTGAAGCTTCAATATTACCTCCGTTATTAGTACACTAGCGCTAACCCGACAAACTAGCGGCCAGGCCTACAGTGATCAGGCTAGCCACAACCAAACTTGCCCCAGCGACACGTTGCCGCCACCCGGCCCTTTCTTTCAGCCAAACCATACCAAGCAGTACTGTCAGAACAATGCCTGCATTCGTAAGCGTTACTGCGTAAGCGGCATGCAGCCATCTCATGGCATAAATAACTAACGAATACGCCGTTCCAACGCCAAGAGAACCAAAGATCAGGAAAAGCCTTGGTGGGGTCATTGCCGGTATCCACCGATGGGACATCTTTTTTTGGTCTATGACTAAAAAGGCCCAGCCAATTGCAAAGTTCGCGCAAACGTATCCAAGTGCGGTGTCGAGGCCTTGCATATTAAAAGCAGCCACCTTATCGCTAATGCTATACAAGACCGTCATAAAAGCAGCAAATAACGCATAGGGCCATGCCCGATTGAGACGAGTGACACCATCATTTACACTTGTTGCGATCATCCAAAGGCCAAGTGCCGCAACCATGATGGCAAACCACGATAGAAAAGGGAAGCTGCGTCCAAAGAATATCGTTTCAACAATAGCAATGAAAAGCGGTGAACTGCGGACCATGGGATAGACCACACTGGCTGGGGCCAAGAAATATGCTCTCCTTAATGCCAGAAAATATAAACCATTAGTCGTCCCACTGATTGCAGCACAAAGATAAAGTACGGGGGATTGTTGTGCCGCATGGATGAAATTTAGCGCAGTGAAGGGCGCGAATATCAGCACATACAAACCGACAATCCACCACAGAAAATTAGCCTCTCTGGTTGTATGCCGAGTTAATAGATTCCAGGAGACATGGAGCAGAACAGAAAGTCCTACGGCCACCAGGGGATTCATGGTGTTTGCGAACAATCCAGGGTCTCACCATCACGCCCCAACACCACACGATCCGTCAGCGAGGCAGGATGAGTCATCAACCAGTGATCAAAACGGTGACTGATATGCATGAGCACAATGTTGCTGACGGGATAGCTTTTGCTTAAGGCAATCGCCTCAGGCAGATTAAAGTGATTTCGATTTCCCTCTGTTCCTGGCGGGTAAGTGCAGTCAAGACAAATCATGTGAGGCTGCCATTCTTCCAGAAAACTTGCAGTTGCAGGAGGAAGCTCCCGGCTATCGGCCAAATATGCTAGTCGTGCTCCCTTATGTTCAATGCAATACCCCAATGTTGGTTTGGAATGAACCAGTGGTACTGGTGTGATGTGAACACCGCCCACACTGAAAGCTTCAAATTGAGAAAGATGTTTAAATCTCAATGGTCCTGGATATTTGTACAGATCAGCACAACCTTCTACGTCATGTGGTGCAAAGACATTTAACTCTCCCACTCCCCAGCGCCAGTGAAATAATCCTTGAACATGATCAACGTGAAAATGTGTTATCAGAATTGCCGACAATTCTCCTGGCGGGAACCGCTCGGCACCATCCATTACTCCAGCATCGAGGAGCAAGCGCACTTCACCAGCTTCGATCACTGCACAGTTCGGGCGGCGCACATAGCTTTTATCATCACGGGCGCGGAGACAAGCCGCACAGTCACATCCCCAAATCGGTACACCGCCTGCTGCACCCGTACCGAGAAAAGTCAATCGCATGGAATCTCTCTTGCTTGAGAACGAATAAGTTTTACGAACGAAGGTCCAGTCTCCTCTAAGAGAGTGTCGTTTGTGAGACGAAGCAATTTTGGATGATGCAACTTTTTGAACTCTTCGGCGCGCAGCAGGCGAGATTCGATATCGGATTCACTTTCACGCCCACGGGCTTGGAGCCGAGAACGTAAGGTGTTCAGCGAGACCTCAATCAAAACAGGAATGAGTTCAGGATAGGCTCTAGAGGCCTGCTCCAAATAGGCCCGGGAACCATTAACGATCACGTTCAGCCCCTTTGTCAGCCATTGATTAAGCTCACAACCGATGCCGTAGGATATGCCATGACTCTGCCAATGCAACGTGAACAGGTTGCGTGCCAGTCTTGCATTAAACTCCGCCTCGCTCAACGCCACATGATTCTCCCCTCCGGCGTCATGGGGACGTGTAATATAACGATGGGCAAATACCACACTAGAGTAATCCAAAAGGGACTCCCTTGCGTAACGTATCAAACTATCTTTGCCACTCCCAGATGCCCCGATCACATAAAACAGAACCCCGTTCATTACGTCATCCATGGTCGAAACGAGCCTCGTAAACCATTTTTCCTGCCGAGAAAACGCTGCTCGCCTGGACAAGCCCGTTGATGTGGGCGACCGATACGAGATCTGCTCGCTTGCCGACAGCAATCTCTCCACGATCTGTTAAACCTGCCGCACTTGCCGGGTTGACACTGACCATTCTCACCGAGTCGGTCAGGCTGATTCCTGCCAGTTCAGGCAAGCGAAAAACAGCGACAATCAGGGTCGCCGGGTGATAGTCGGCGCAGAGGCAGTCTACTTCCCCGGCCATCACCGCCTCTAGTGCCCGCACTGCACCGGACTGGCTCTTGCCGCGCATGATATTGGGGGCACCGAAAACAGTGCTCATGCCCCGTTCGTGAGCCGCCCGGGCGGACTCCAGATTGATCGGGAACTCAGAGATCCCCACGCCAAGAGCGTGCAGAGTTTCTACTTTCTCCGGCGTATCGTCGTCGTGGCTGGCGATACGGATGCCTTTAGCCTTAGCGGCAGCAATCAATAGACGAATGCGCTCAATCGCCCCTTCTGCCTGAACGAGTTTGTTCTGCATCAGGACGTCCAGCTCGGTTTTCGACTTCTTGTAGGTACGGGCCAGAAAGTCGCGATAGGTGGCAATGTCCTTGAACTGTCCCTGCCCGGGAGAATGATCCATTACCGAAAGCAGGTGCATCTCGTCGCTCTCCATCATTTCAAGAAGGATTTCAGGCGCGGTCGGATCAGTTACTTCATATCGGCAGTGCACTCGATTATCGATCAATCCGTGCGGGTTCCAGGCATGAACCGCCCGCGCCACCGAAGCAGCAAAGGTGTTGTTTCTTACCCCAAGTTCTTCATTGGCGAAAGATAAGGCGTGAAAAACCGTCGTCACACCAGCGGCGGCATTCCTTTTGTCGGCTTGGGCACAGGCGAAATCGAGCGGGAAATGGACATTTGGTCGCGGCTCGACTTCCTTTTCCAATGCATCGCAATGCAGGTCGATCATGCCAGGGATCAGTGTTTGACCTCGGAGATCGATCGTTTGGGCGCCGCTGCCAGACTCGGGGCTAATGGCGGTGATGATGCCGTCTTCGATCAGCACCGTCGCGTCTTCGAGTACGTTGTCACGCAGCACCACGCGGGCGCCAGTGAGATAGAGCTTGTTCATGCGATCTCCTTGAAAAGTTCCTCAACAGCAGGCGGCGGCGCCAGTTTAACGACCTGGTCGGCAAGGCGGCTGGTGGTTTCGGGATGGTGAAAAATAGCGAGCATGGCTGTGCCCTCGGACTTAAGTCCTTCAATGAGGCCGATCACAGCTTCGGCGGTGATCGGGTCGAGGCTTGCCGTCGGCTCGTCGAGTAGCAGCAGACGAGGCTTGGCGATAAAACCACGGGCAAGGTTAACCCGCTGACGTTCGCCGCCGGAGAAGGTGGCAGGTGAAATGCTCCACAGGCGTTCCGGCAGACTCATAGCGGAGAGCAATTAAGCCGCTCGGAGCCGCGCCTCCTGCCGCGAAATGCCAAGGGCAAACAGCGGTTGCGCAACCACATCAAGGGTTGCCTGGCGTGGCAGGCAGTGCAAGAACTGAGTAACGAAGCCGATCTCACTACGGCGCAGCGCGAGGATCTGATGCTCGGTG
>JANNQL010000029.1:0-16345 GCA_031400755.1 Pseudomonadota bacterium
CTAAAAAATCGGCATAAGACGCCGCGTTGGCCTGAAGCTCGGCAAAGGTCCACTGTTGCCAGTCGCTTCCAGTCTTACAGACCAGGGCAATCCCGTCCGGGGTATCACGCGCGACCTGGACCAGAGCGGCTGCAATATTACTCATCCCACTGGGTCTCTTTCAAGAATTCACAGACCTTTGTCTCAATCTCAAGCCTGGCGTCCTCCAAAAGATAATGGCCGGCCTGGGCGAAATAGTGTCGTCGTGCCTCGGGAAAGCGCTTGAGCCACTCACTGTAGAACCAATCATTAAAACAAAAATCCTTGCCCCCCCAGAGGATCAGCATGGGCTTTTTTCGTAATCGTGGCAAATTGCCCTCGACTTCAAGCAAGGTTGGCCATGAGACATGGTCAGGTCGCAAAGGGATGTCCCGCACAAAGCCATGCACCGCTACCCGGTTGTGCCAGGAGTCATACGGCAGGAGATAGCCACGGGCGACATCCGGCGGCATTTTTTTGCTGACCGCCATGGTCACTGCCGGACCGGCAAAGCCATTCAAGCCCCGCACCAGAATAGCCCCAAGCCAGGGCAGCCGGCACAGTCTGATCCGCCAGGGGATGCGTGCCGAGGCAAAGGCTGCGGTATTGGTGATGACGAGAGAGCGGATCATCGAAGGGTGACGACCGGCAAAGCCCATGCCGATGGCCCCGCCCCAATCGTGTACCATCAGCGCCATATCAACAAGACCGAGTTGGCCGATAAGCGCATTCAGATTGTCGATGTGAGTGGCCAGGGTATAGGGGTAGTCCTGGGGCTTGTCGGAGAGGCCGCAGCCCATGTGGTCCGGGACGATGACCCGAAACTCGGAACGTAAGGCCAGGACCAGATTGCGATAATAAAACGACCAGGTCGGATTGCCGTGCAGCATGACAATCGCCGGTCCCTGCCCTTCATCAAGATAGGAGAGAGAGTGACCATTGATGGCAATTGTCTTTGGGACAAAGGGGTAGAGAGAATTCATCACCACTCCACGCCCAACATCAGGCAATTAATGCCGCTGCCGATGCCGAGCATAGCGGCCCGTTGGCCGGCAAGAAGCTGGCCCTGTTCCACTGCCATGGCCATGGTGATGGGGGCCGAGACCGAACCAACATTACCCAAAGTTGCCAAGGTCTCGAAATTTTTCAAAGGGTCAAGACCTAATGACTCCATTAACAGACGGGCGTGGGCACTGCCGACCTGGTGACAGAAATATCGGGCAATGCTGTCTGCTTGCCAGCCCAACTCCATCAAGAAATCAGGCCAGACAGCGGCCGCCGTCTCCACGCCACGCTTCAAGAGTTCCTCGGAATCGGTGTTCATCATGGTGCCACCGCTGCCGCCAGCCCCCTGGCAAAGGTCATTGTGCCCGGTATTGGCCCGACAGGCCCCGCCCAACAGACGATGGGCCCCGCCTTCGGTCCGCGACATGACCAGGGCCACTGCCCCAGAGCCAATGGTCAACGAGGCAAAGGATGATTTGATCCCTTTGCGGGTGAGGCTGCTATCGGCCAGCAAAGCGGCAATGGTGGAATGCACCAGGTCCTCGGCAGTTTCACCGGCCACCAAGAGGCCATGCCGCACCTGCCCCAACTCAATCATAGAGGCCAGGACCAGCATGCCATTCAAAAAACCTAAGCAGGCATTGGACAGATCGAAGATCAGGCACTGTTCCTTGAGTCGCAACTCTCGATGGACAAAGGAGGCGGTGGCCGGTTCGATCATGTCACGACACACGGAGGTGTTGATCAGGCAATCGATCTCGTCAGGCCTCAAGCCTGCCGACACCAGGGCCTTGGCCCCGGCCTGGGCGGCACCATGGCTGGGCCGGGTGCCCTGGTTCCAGAAACGGCGCTCGCTAATGCCGCTCATCAACTCCAGGCGGCCAAGCGGCAGTTTCAAGCGAGTGTAGACCGGGGCCAGGCGTTCCTCCAATTCATCAGAGGTCACTACGTGCGGCGGCAATTCGTAGGCAAAGGCAGTGAGTGCGACGTTTTGAAAAAGCATAGGAAGTTTATCGATCTGTCAAACTCCCTCCCCTTTGCAAGGGGAGGGGTGGGGATAGATTTCAACGGGCGTAATTTTGCTATTGGCCGCTATTCACCCGGCGGATTATCTCGCCGTCAAAATAGTTGATCGCCATGCCGGCATCGACGACAATGGATTGGGCGTTGATGCCGGATGAACGTGGCGACAAGAGAAAGGCGGCGCAATTAGCGGCCTCACTGGTCTCGACGCCTCGTTTTCTGGGGATGATCTGTTCGGCAAAGAGATATGAATCAACATAGCCGGGGATGCCAGCCGAGGCCGAAGTCTTCAGCAGCCCTGGGCAGACGGCATTGAAACGGACCTTGGAGAACTTGGCAAAGCTCTGGGCCAGAAAGCAGAGCGACGACTCGAGTGCGGCCTTGATCGGGGCCATATAGCCATAATTTTCCGCGGCCATCCTGGTGGAGGAGATGGAGATAGTCACCATCGAGGCCTCTGGGGCCAGGAGTTCACTGAAATGGTTGGCAATGGCAATCAAGGAAAAACAGGAGATGTCCACGGCCTGCAGGAAGTCGGCCTTCACGGTGCGCTGAAAGGGCTGGAGGCCGGCCGAGTAATTGGCAAAGGCGATGGAGTGAACCAGGCCATGGATGGGGCCACTGATATCTTTGCCAATTTCGTCCCGCACCCGGATGATATTGGCCTCGTCCTCGACATCGCAGCAATAGACTTTTGAGTCAGGGAAGAGCTTCCGGGCCGTGGCCCGCCGCTCCTCGCTACGCACCACATGGATGACCTCGGCCCCCTCCTCCACCAGCACCTTGGCAATAGCGCAGGCCACGGATTTCTTGTTGGCGAGTCCAAAGATGACGATACGTTTGGCGTTCAGATTTAGGAAGGACATGGGGAATTGGAATTTTTAAATGATGAAAGGTCAAAGTTATTAAAGTTATTCTAAACAATTTTCCGTCAATCAACTAACCCCACGCGGCAACGCCCCTTCGACTCCGCTCAGGGAGCGATGCCGGCAAAACCGTTCCCTGAGCGGAGTCGAAGGGCACGGTTTTGGCCTGATCCGTCATAAGGCGGTCATTTATAAGCCACAAAAGTCAAAAATCTCCTGACTCGGCGCAGGCAAATTCAACGCTGACCGCAGTCTTGCCATCGACCTTGACCTTGCCCTTCATGAGCCAGGCCGGGCCGACCTTTTCCACCAGTCTGGCCTCAAGCGTAATGGTAGAGCCTGGCGGCACCTGACGTTTGAATTTGGCGTTGTAAATCCGGGTCAGCACCGGCACGCCGCTGACGGCGCGGTCTTCCTGTTTTAAACCATGGGCGATCAACAGTGCCCCGGCCTGAAATACTGCCTCGCAGAGGATCACCCCCGGCGTGATCGGGTGCTTCGGGTAGTGTCCCTGATAGAATTCAAGATCAGCGGCCAGGTCTTTCTCGGCGACAATCTGCTCCTGGTCGATGGAGATGATCCGGTCCACCCACAGAAACGGCGGGCGGTGCGGGATCAGGGCATAAATATCAAATGCCACCGTTGATCTCCAGGACCGAGCCGGTGATATAGGCCGCCTGGCGGCTGGCCAGGAAGAGGACGGCGTCCGCCACCTCGGAAGGCGTACCGAAGCGGCCAAGCGGCACCAGCTTCTGATACTCGGCCCGACGCTCGGCCGGCAGCCCGGCGATCAGGTCGGTGTCGATGAAGCCGGGAGAGACGCAGTTCACCGTGATCTTGCGCTTGGCGGTCTCCTTGGAGAGCGAGCGCATCATGCCGATCTGGCCGGCCTTGGAGGCGGCGTAATTGGCCTGGCCGGCAAAACCTAAGTAAGCCATGGGCGAGGTGATGAAGATGATGCGGCCGTACTTCTTCTTCATCATCAACATGACCGCGAATTTGGCCATGTTGAAGGAACCGTTCAAATTGACGTCGATCACCCGCCGCCAGTCCTCCTCCGGCATCATGGCCAGCACCCCGTCCCGCCGGATACCGGCGTTGCTGACCAGGATGTCGATGCTGCCGAACTCGGCCTCAACGCCGTCATAGAGGACGCTGACCGCCTGGTAGTCGGCCACGTCGCACTGGGTGAGGCGCAGGCGGCCCTCGCCGCACTCGGCCTGCAAACGGGCCGCCGCTGCCTGGTCGCCGCCATAGACGCCGACCACCGTCGCCCCCTGGGCCAAGAGGGCCAGGGTGATGGCCCGACCGATGCCCTTAGTGGCGCCGGTGACCACGGCCACCTGCTGGTCAAATTGTCCAATCGTCATTCGGTGGTTTCCTTGTAGTCTTTACACTGTGGGTGCGTAGAAATAAATAGACATGAGTGGAAGAAGTGCTTTGTCTTCGTCTGCAAGTTTCGGGTAAAATTCTTGCCACAAGGTAATAAACCGGTCTAGGTCAATGAGTTCTACGTGAACATGTGAGCTACGCGCAGTAGCTTTAGCATCAGGAGTAAAGCCCCCTGATGACACAAACATCCCTACATCACCATCCTTCTGCAACAAGCCCATAAGCTGACGTATCTCTTGTACGGAGGCTGATGTCTCACGATGTTTGATCTGAACTTTTATGCGAGGAGTTACAGTTCCGAGCGGGTCACGATATGCGATAACATCGATTCCCCCGTCCTTTCCTTTGGGCGCTACAAACGGCGTGTAATAGCCCATGCCACGAAGTAGTGCTGCGACGAGTTCTTGAAACTCATATGGGTTTTTGTGATTGATCTGTTTTTTAAGTCCTTCGATTGCCAACTGCTCAATTTCGTGAATTGTGGCCTCCTGCCCTTGCTGCCCTTCATCACTGACATCTTGGTCTTCCACCACCTCAATGGGTTGATTCTCGTTTTTCCACTCCCGATACGCAGCAGTGGCCGCGTTCAGCAGGCCGACTTCACCAAGCTTTAGTGCGTTCTCACCTTCCGGCGTTAGATACCAAACGCCCTTCTTCTTTACGAGATATCCCGCTTTAATGCAGTCGATGCTGAAAAAGTGAAGCATTGATTGCCAACGAATGTACCCTGATTTTTCGTAGGTCGCTTTGGCCCAGTCGTCGAGCGTTACCCGCTTTTCGACCTCAGAAAGAACTTCTCTGCCCGGTGCTTGACCACCTTTTTCGTTGAGAATCTGCAACGCAGCAAAAATCACCTTGGCAGCCAATTCACGGGAACGAGAGAGTTTAATTTTTGCCATAGTCGGTTTATCCATAGTTTTGTAGGTCGGGTTAGCGCAGCGTAACCCGACATTTTTCACGACCAACGCCCGTCGGGTTACGCCTGGCGGCTAACCCGACCTACCCTCTCACATAGGCATCCACATCATTGGCGACGATCACCCCGTAGTTGATCGCCCCCAGCCAGCCGGACATGATGATGCCCACCGAACCGACGTGGAAGAGGCCGGGCACCACTTTGAAGATGGAGCGCGAGATATCCAGGCCCTCGAACTTGGTGCCGAAGGAGGAACCCTTAGTGTGCAGGGTGTAGCGCTGGAAGGTCTTGGGGGTGGCGGCCTCCAGCCAGTCGCACTTGGCCCGGATGCCGGGCAGGTATTTGTCGAGACCGGCCATGGCCCGCTCGATCATGCGGGTCTTGGCCTGCTCGTAGGCCTCTTCTGAAAGGTTGATCCAGTCGTCAAAACGGCCGTTCATGGAGGCGACGATGGTGTAGCGGTCGTGGCCCGGGCGGGTCTTGGGGTAATAGAGCGAGAAGGTGCGGCTCTTGGTCTCCATGTCCAGCATCTCGTCGGCGCTGAAGTCTGCCGATTCGGAGGTGAAGAGCAGGTCGCCGACATCGGGGATGATCTCGCCCTTTTTGACGCCCATATAGACCTGGCAGCTTGAGTTATTGACCTTGACCAGATCGGTCTCCTGCATGAAGTCGGCCGGGAAGGCGTCGCGGCCGGCCAGGTCATTGATGGTGTTGATGATGCCGGCGTTGGAGACCACGGCCTTGGAACTGATCTCCCTTCCCTTGACCAGTACGCCCCGCACCCGGCCCTGGTCGATGATAATTCGTTCCACCTTGGAGCGGTCGCAGAAGGTCACGCCGTTCTTCTCGGCCTCGGCCACCATCATGCCGATCAGCTTGTCGGTGCCGCCGCTGAAGGTGAAGACCCCCTTGTTCATGAAGTTCGAAAAAACGATTCCGTAGGTGATGGCCGGGTCGTCGAGGGTGGAGCCGTTGGCGTAGGTGATGGGCTCCATCAGCAGACGATGGACATCGCTGCGGCCCGGGAAAAATTCCTCAAAGAGCTCGCGGGTCGTCATGCTGCGGTCATCGAAAAAATTCATCGCGGCCACGGTGTTAAAAAAAGCGTCAATCACCTGGCGGGTGATCTGAAAGGTGTTTTCCAGGATGCCGGTAAAATTCTCACGATCAAAGGTGGTGGTCAGGGAGAACTGCGGGTTGTCGAAGCGGATGTTCTTGAGCTGGACAATGGAGTCCATGATGGCCCGGTTCCAGTATTTACGGCAGGTCTTGACCATGCCGTAGGGAAAGCCATGCAGGGAGATGTCGAATATATGGCCCTGGCGCTTGAACCAGGTGGCAAGGCCGCCGAGCTGGTGGTGATGCTCAAGGAGCAGGACCTGATGGCCGGCCGTGGCCAAACGGTTGGCCGAAGTCAGGCCGCCGAGGCCGGAGCCGATAACGATGACGTCATAGGAGGTTTTGAGATCGTCGATTGAGTGATAGACCATGATGTAGCTCAATTACGAATTAATAATTACGAATTACGAATTGTTATGAAACTACGAATAATTCGTAATTATTAATTCGTCATTCGTAATTTTTTAGTAGGTGCTGATTGACGATGGTCACTCCGCTCAACATGGCGCCGACGATCCCCAAGAAACCCTGGTCAGTCCCGGCCAGCAGAAGATTTTGATAGCGGGTCAGGCCATCCTTGATTTTTAGCGGACTGCCGTAGACCGCCCCTGCCGCCTTGCCGCTATAACGTTCAATGGTCAGCGGCGTAAAAGTGTCTTGATATACAATGTTTTGGCTGAAATTCCCAATCATTTTGCCGATCTTGGTCAAGGAGCGTTCCTGCCACTCCTTTTTCAGCTCCAGGTACTGACTGGATCGACTTTTGGACGCGCCAGCATCAGCCTGACGAAAGATCTCATAATTGGCCGGATGGGTCACTCGAATCTGGACGAGCTCGTCGGGCTGGAGCCCCTGGAAATTGGCCGGAAAATTGATCACCCCGACCTCTAAGTCCAGGGCCTCAACAGGCCGGTGATAGACAAAGTCACTCCGGGTGCTGAAAAAGATACAGGTGGCATCATGCCGAATCTCCTGCAAGGCAGCTTGAGGAAGCAGATAAATCGACTCGACAAAACTTAAACGCCCGACATAGTCGGCCCTCGTCCCGGCCAAGCTGCCTGGTAGCAGCGCCATGGTGCCGTCGGCGCCAATCGTTGAGACCACTTTGTCGGCCAAAAGCTCTTCACCATCCTTAAGTCGAACCCCAAGCACCTGGGTATCGCTGGTGATCAGCGAGTCAACCTCGGTCTTGAATCTGATTTCGCCACCCAGGCCCTGATAGTGGGCCAAAAGCAGATCCAGGAAATCGCGGATGCTGCCATGGGGCCGAAAGAAGCCCTCCAGAAATACCGCTTGGAACATTATCACGAATTGTGCCAGGTCCATGTCATCCTCTTGACTGTTGCCGTAAATCATCAAGGGACAGAGGAGCATCTCGATCAAGAGCGGATCAGGGATATAGGTGCCGAGGACCTGACGGGCTGAACGCCAGGGGCGATTGGCAAAGGGGTCGTATTTTTTTACGAAATCGGTGAGTTGGCCAAAGCCAGCGGCAGAGGCCGAAAACTTGGCACAGACCTCGTCATGCAGGCAGGAAAAGTCGTTGGTAAACCGTAAAGACCGGGTGGGAAAGGCGATTTCGGAACCGATTTGTTCGTGGGTCTGAAAGGCCTTGCGGGACAGCTTTAATTGCCTGAACAGCCGATTTAAGGGCGCGGACCGATCTTCAGGTCCGGCGTAATTGGTCATGGCATGGAGGCCGGTTTCGAATAGCCGCCCTTGCCGATAGTAAAAGGAGTTGAGGCCGCCAGGCCGCGTGTGTTTTTCGAGGATAATAGTCGGTCGGCCAAAACGGGCCAGTCGGATGGCAGCGGCGAGCCCTGACATGCCGCCGCCGATGATGATGATCGGCCGATCCACCACCTCAGACGTCGCGCAGCTTGGGCTCCAGATAATTTACGCAGGAATCCAGGGTGGCGAGTTGGGGATAATCCTCTTCCGGGATTGAGAGCTTGTAGCGTTTACGAAGCTCCATGACAATATCGAGGAAATCCATTGAATCGAGATCCAGTTGGTCCCGTAACGGTTGGTCGGCCGCCAGGGTGCTGGTGTCGGCGTCCTCGTCAATATCTTTAATTATTTCAATAATTACATCGTTTATAGCATCTCTGGTCATCAAAAGAATCCTCGTTTATCAAAACGAATTAGCTGTTATATTTTTTTACAATAATTACCGAATTAATGCCAACCATCCCAAAGGAATTATTAAGGATGGTGTCAACATTATCCACCGCAAGGGCCTTATTCAATACCAGATTGGGCAGGGCGCATTCCGGATCAAGTCGGGCGACGTTAATGGTCGGATGCACCATATGGTCGGTGAATGACGGGAGATTAGCGGCGAGTTCCAAAACTCCTGCCGCGCCCATGGCATGTCCAATAATGCTCTTGGTGTTGTTGAAATACGTCGTCGGGCAGTCTGTGAAAATCTCAGCAAGCGCCCGGCACTCTTCAATGTCCCCCTGCCTGGTGCCGGTGGCGTGGGTATTAACTATATCGACATCCTGAGGCTTTAGCCCGGCCCTCGAGAGCGCCAAGCGGATGCACTCGGCCTGCCGCGGTCCATGGGGCATGACAAAGTCCATGGCGTCCGAATTCATGGCATAGCCCACGATCTCACCATAAATTTTGGCGCCGCGCAGCAAGGCCCGATCCAAGGTCTCCAGACAATAGAGGCAGGCCCCTTCCGAGATGACAATGCCGTCCCGGTCAAGATCAAAGGGGCGACTGGCCTTGGTGGGGTCAGAATGCGAGGCCAAGGCGCCCTGGGCCTTAAAACTGGCAAATATCCCGAAGGAGCCGACCGATTCGGAGATGCCGCCACAAATGGCCAACTCCACTTCACCCAAGCGCAGCATCTGCGCACCTTGGATCAAGGCGGCGTTACCTGCGGCGCAGGCCGCCCCCACCGAATAATGGGGGCCGGTGATGCCAAGGCTCATGGTGATTTCACCGGCCGGGTTGTTGAGCACGGTCCGCGGATTATGGTGATGGGTCCAATAATCCACATTATAGCCGTATTGGCTTATGTTGTAGACCTCGTTCTCGGTCTCTACCGTGCCGTGCTCAGTCAGGCCTATATAGACTCCGGTCAGGTCCCGTCGATACTGGCTGAAATCGATACCAGCGTCAGCCAGGGCTTCATGGGCGGCATAGACGCCTAAGCAACCGGCCCTGGTCCCACGTTTATTATCTTTTTTTTTGCGATATCTGGTTTCCGGGAAGGTACAGACCCCAGCCGGGGCCTTACCCATATAGCGCAATTCAATTTCGCGAATTTCGCTCTGACCCGCCAAGACCTTTGCCCGAAAATCCTTTAGATTATCAGCATTCGGCGCGGCCAAGCCAACCCCGGTAATTACAATCCGCTGCTGTGCTGGCAGAGTATCCATTTGGTAAATGTCAGGCCTCACGACACGGCTAGAATAGCAACAGGCCCGGATCTGCCGGACTCAACGAAATGAAGCGGTTAAATATCAAAGGCTGTGCTGGCTTGACTGTTAAATCACAAAAAAAATATATCCTCACGAAATCCAATAAGATTTCCATGAAAGGAGCAAAACTATAATAAAAAATCACCAGCCTGTCGACAGGATTATTCAAATTGGTGTTTAAAACGATCGAAATCACTCCGTAATTGCTCTAAATCATCTTGCAGCCTTCTGACCTCATTGGTCAACCCTTCAATCCTGTCGTTCTCACTCCTGACCGAAAGGGTGGCAGGTTCTGGTCGGGCGAACACTTCCTCCAAAGCAGGCTCTCCGGCCAGGAGATGGGCATAGCGTGGTTCTTTGCGTCCAGCCTGCCGTGGTAGTTTTACGACATAGCCAGCCTCAACCATCTCATCAAGGGCCAATTCAACGGCAGAGACATCTTCAAACTGATAAGCCCGTTCAGTGCGGGTCCTCAGTTCACCAACAGTCTGCGGCCCGCGCAGCAGAAGGACCATCAGGATGGCGGCCTCACGTCCAAGCAGATTGTGTGACTTAACAAAGGTCTCGGCGTACTTGGGGACACGACTGGCGTCGCTTTGCACCGCCAGTCGTTTTTCTTTCAGGGAATCAAGAGCGCGAACTACCGTGGTCTCATCAAAGTCAACAATTGGGTCGCGATTCGACTTCTGGTTACAGGCTGTCGTCAGCGCGACCAACGACAGAGGATAATAATCCGGCGTTGTCAGGCTTTTCTCGATGAGTGAGCCTAACACTCGCGCTTCAATAGCACTCAATACAAAATCCATGAGCCACCCCCATCACGCAAACTAAGCGTTTGTGTGCTGAATGATTAGTTCATCAAAACAAAAAAGGCACAAAGAGGGGCCATCACCCTTTGCACCTTTTTTGTTTTGACTTATGCAGCTTTTAGTTCAAAAAGGCGATATCAACCGCGGGCCGCAAGGTGGCGCAGGTGGACAGTGCCTGATGGACCTTGTGGTTTTTAAAATCATTAATCAAAGTCTGGTCAACTGGCGCACCCTGATCATAGCTGACCAAGGCTTGCTGGGTCAGGTTATAATCAAACCGTGGTGCCCACTTCCGTGAACCGAGTCTGGCGGTTGTCGAACAGTTGTCCACCATGAAGGCGACACCCTTGTGGTGCATATAGGGATTGAGCGAATCCACCGCCTCAATGACCGACTCATTGCAGACTTCGCTCAGACAATGACCTTTTTCAATCAGCAGATCAATCTGGGCCATCATGGTGGCGCAGTACATGCCGGCGGTAAACGGATCAATCGCGATGGCGGCGTCTGTTCTCGCTACCCGCACCTTCTCACCGACTTGCCACATCTTGGTGCCGTCGATCTTACCCATGGGATATTTGGAGAAACGACGGCCTGCCATAATCACGGTGCGAATTTCGTTGCAGGACGAAACCTCATCGTATATCTCCATCAATATATCCTGGGCTGGGCCGTATGAGTGACTGTATATCTTCTCAAATATCTTTTTGCCCTCTTCACTCAACTGCTCATACACGGCCAAAATGCCTTTGTGGGAGATGGTCTTGCTGATTGGACCGGTGATATTTTCAACCGAGGCGCGGAAGGCCTCCTCTTCTTTCATCCCTTTCTCCATGACATTGCGGCGATACAAAGATTCAACAATACCATGCACTGCGCCCAATAAAATACCCCGCTCACCAAAGATATCGCTACAGAATTCGCTACGGAGAGTGGTCTTAAAAATATAGGGTGCGCCTACGGCTACCGCCCATCCCAAGGCCAAGTCGGTAGCCCTGCCATCAATGTCCTGCTCCACGGCGAAACTGCTATTAATACCGGCCCCATTCACCGTCTTACCCTGGACATAAAGGCGACGGACCGATGGCCCCATGCCCTTGGGGCAAACCCCAACGATGTTGATGTTCTTGGGGAATGATTTACCAATGCTTTGCAAGTAGCCAAGCAGAAAACCATGAGATAGGCCAAGGGTAGTGCCATCCCGCATGGCATCAAACACCAATTGGTAATTTTCGGCCTGGGCTGCATCAGAGATAAGCAGGATGACCATATCAGAGCCTTTGATTACGGCATACATTTCACCGAGTGTACCGTCCGCTTCGGAAAAGCCGGCCTCTCGGGCGCTGTTCATGGACGAGCTTCCCTCTCGCAGGCCAACCGCAACCTTAATTGTGGTGTCGGCCAAAGACTCTTTTAAATTCTGGGCCTGGGCCGGACCCTGTGATCCCCAGCCAATAACGCCAATCTGCTTAATCCCGGCAAAGGCTTTTGGGAGCAGAGAAAAACGATCGCGACCACCACGCACAATCTGTTCCTTAGTGCCGGCCAAAGTAATAATTTCTGTATCAAACACTTTTGATGTAAATTCAGACATACCTATCTCCTGTACAGAAAAAAAAATCTCCCGAAGACGGGAGATTTTTTTTATAAATACGTTTCCGTCTAAGAAAGACGGGAACAACAAAAATTAATTAACTGCTTGGGACAAGCCTTTACCAGCCTTAAACTTAGCCACTTTCTTGGCAGCAATCTTCAAGGCCTTACCATTGCTTGGATTGCGTCCTGTACGAGCAGCACGTTCGGTCACTGAAAAAGTTCCAAAACCAGTAAGTGACACAGAATCACCTTTTGACATGGTGCTAGTTAGAGTCTCAAGTAATGCCTGTAGTGCCCTGCTGGCATCGGCTTTGGTAATCCCGGCGTTTTCGGCAATTGCTGATACGAGTTCTGACTTGTTCATAGTTCCCCTTGCGCTTAATTTAGTGAAATTAAATGGGCTTCATCACCCCTGATGCCCACGATCCATACGCGAATCCAATGTGAATGCGGCTATTATAAACTATACAGTGCCAAGAGTTGCAAGTGTAAAATGATTTACCAATAAAAAAAATACACGCCGCCCAATATATTCCAGACTCAAGCCCTACTTTCTCGGTAATCATCCGAGTGAATATCGTAACGACGCATAATCTTTTGAAAGGCTGCTCGACTTATGCCGGAAAGCTCTGCTGCCCTTGAAATATTCCCCTTGGTTAAACCAAGTAATGCAGACAGGTATTTCCGGCTAAATTGGCCCATCATCTCATCTTTTGCGGTTTTGTAAGGTATCTCAGTATTACAGGGTAAGGCCACATTCCCCCAACGACTGGCATCTGCCAATAATGGTCTCCCGGGCGAGATAAGATAATCAGGACCAATCGTCTCCTCTTGACAGAACATTACCGCCCGACGAACCACGTTCTGTAATTCTCGGACATTGCCTGGCCATGATCTTCTGGTCAGCGCCGTCAGCGCTCCGCCTGTAAACTTTTTAGGAGGCAAATTTTGTTCAGCACAAGCCATCTGAACAAAGTGATTTGCCAGAAGCGGAATATCATCGGCAATATCTTTCAGCGTTGGCGTCCAAATAGTGACGACATTGAGGCGATAGAACAAATCATCGCGGAACGAGCCCCTTTCTCTTTTTTGCTCAAGGTCCTGATTCGTGGCAGCAATCACCCTAACATCAATCTTATGGGTTTTACTAGATCCTATCGGCCTGATTTCGCTTTCCTGCAAGACACGCAACAACTTGGTCTGAACACTCACTGGGATATCGCCTATTTCATCAAGACAGATGGTGCCATGATCAGCCTCATCAAATAGACCAACATGGTTATAATCCGCTCCGGTAAAGGCGCCTTTTTTATGGCCAAACAATTCGCTTTCGAGCAGATGCTCAGGGATGGCCGGGCAATTTATCATGACCAAGGGCGCTTCTTTTCTTTTGCTCAAGGTGTGAATAGCCTTCGCAGTCAACTCCTTACCGGTCCCCGATTCTCCACGAATAAGAACCGTGTAGTCGGTTCGAGCCACCGCCTGGATAACGTCATGAAATTTGCGCATAGGCGCCGACTGTCCTACAAAATTGGCAAAACTTACCCGGTCTGATATGCGCCGCTTCAGGATTATGTTTTCCCGGATCAAGCCAGATCTCTCCAAGCCAATCTGCACTATTTTAAAAATAGCCTCAGCGTCTAATGGTTTGCAAATAAAATCAAAGGCCCCTTGCCTCACGGCCTCAACCGCCATCTCAATACTGCCAAATGCCGTCATAACCACCACCGATACCGCCGGATCTATTTTTTTGATCCGCCTAAGCAGTTCCATCCCGTCGATGCCCGGCATCCGGATATCAGTGAAGACCATCGACACCTCACCATCTTGGATGCGGGCAAGGGCCTGGCTGGGGTCGGTCGTCGCCATAATGGTCAGTCCTGGAAATTGAGCAGCCAATATGACTCGCAAGCCCTCGCCCAGCTCATGTTCATCATCAACTATTATTATTGTATGATTGCTCAACATACCGGGGTAATCTTATGGGCAAGGGGGGTAGACCACATAATTTGCGCCTGTCATTTGTTTATGGATTAAAAGTCACATCTTCATCTGGATAGCACAAAAAAAGGGTTCCAAGAAAACCTCGAAACCCTTGATACCACTGGAGCCGACGACGGGAGTTGAACCTGCGACCTACTGATTACGAATCAGTTGCTCTACCACTGAGCTACGTCGGCTAAAAGCTATGAACGCCGTTTATAACAAGACATAGTTGAGTAATCAAGAAAAAATGTGCATGTTAAAACGAGGTAAAAAAAGGCACAAATTGGACGCACAATGCGCCCAATTTGTGCCTTTTTTTCAGTTATGTGAAGGAGTGTCATTTTAAGCGGCAGTGGGGCATTGATTTGTACGAGCGGCCTCTTTGCTTCCGGTAAGATCAGTGATAATCCCTTCAATGGCCACAGGGGTATTTGAATCGTCATAATACACCGTTATTCTTTGATTTATCCACATTGTCTTTCCAGCTTTATTAACAATCTGATACTCATAAAAAGGTGCCATTTCTCCAAAAAGGAGCTTTTTTTGTTCGCCCTCATAGTATTCTTTCCAATCAGGGTGGACCATTTTGTCAAGGAGATACGGCCTTTTATAAAATTCTTCTGGGGAATAGCCAAAAATTGCAGAAGAGGCATTATTAACAAATTCATATTCGCCCTTTGGAAGGGTCATTCGGTAAATCATGTCTTTTGCATTACCTGTCAATTGTTCAAAGCGACGGACACTGACAAATAATACATTTAGCAACTGCTCGTATTTACGAATATAATTCGCCATAAAAAGTCCAAAAAAACAGCAGATCAGAAAGAACATCCCTCGCATATATAAATTTTCAGGCGGTATGCGAGTCAGTGCCAATTCCAGCAGGCTCAGATTTTTCCCTTCGTTAAACAGCAACCATCCGGCCAACGAGTCTATCAACCAAAAGGCAATGCTAATAAGGACTATAAAAAGCGCTATTTTTCTAAGGGACGCCCCTGCCACCCGGAGTGAGCTGCTTTCTGTTTCATTGACCATAAAAATTCCCATTTTGACCCCCATAAAAATGAAAAGCAGACACAAGCAGACCGCGATCAAAGATTCACGTTTCGTCCATTGCCCGCTTTCTGTTGACAGACCACCGAAAAATGTCTTTTCAAGCTCATAATATTTCGAACCTTTTTCTTTTTTAAACTTTTGCAATGAACGATCAATGGCTTCAACTATGTAGCCGTTCTTGCCCTTTGGAACGGCATATTGAATTTCGACCGGCTTAAAGATAATCCCTGTCGACTGTAATTGGTAGGTATCCGAGTATTCATTCCCCTGCCGACTGCTGAAAAGAGCGGCATCGACAACTCCAGAAGAAACCACCCGTGCCAGCTCATCATATGAATTGATCAGGTTGAATACAGGTTTAACCCCAAGCTTATTACAAACTTCAATACAATTTTCACCCAAAAGATCATGATTGATAAGCGCCACTTTCTTTCCGGTGAGGTCGTTTACTTTCTGGATGTCTGTCCGCCCACTCTTGATAAAAATTTGCCCTGTCAACAGAGCGTTTTTTTCATTTGTAAAGTTAAGAAATTGTGTCATTTCTGCGGTTGGCGTCAGGCCTATGCCAAGATCCAATGAGCCGATTTCCAAGCCCTGCAAGACATTCTTGAGGGAACCTGAATAAATAAAATTCAAAGTCCATCCTTCTTGTTTGCCAACTTCTCTTAATAACTCCAGGTGAAATCCCGTCAGCATGCCGCCTTTTTCAAAACTGATCGGATAATTCTGAAAAACCCCTACGCGGATTCCTTCTCCGGATTGCTCAACTGCAGCCTGATCTTGCCCAAGACATAAACTTGCCCAAAATAAACCGCAAAGGTTTAGAGCGAACATAAAATGGATAATATTTTTTTGTATTTTCATAACGCATAATGCTGGAGTTAATAAAAAAAGAAGCGAATTTTGCCGGGTAATATTTTTTTACCTTTATCCTTCCCTTAACCTTCCACGAAAACCTTTCCCAAGACCTCGCTGATCTCCTGTACAAAATGAAAGCTGACCCCTTTCTTGGCGTTAGGCGGGATATCTAACACATCTTTTTCGTTGCGCATCGGCAGGAACACTTCCTTGATGTCGGCCCGCACCGCCGCCAGCACCTTTTCCTTCACCCCGCCTACAGGCAGC
>JANNQL010000030.1:0-13748 GCA_031400755.1 Pseudomonadota bacterium
CAAAGGCTTGCCAGCCGTTACCTCATGGTTGGCGTTGGGGCAATTGTCTTGTGCTACCTGGCCACCTTCTGGTGGTGGGGCCGGAATGTTTTGGCGGTCCCTGCCTTGAAGTTCGGCCAAACCTGGTGCGACTGGGCTTTCAGGATAACTGCCTCGATTCTGCTGTCTTGTCCCATCATCATCCTGATTAACCGGACCAAAGACTGGATACGCAATACAGTCTGCTCTGCGCTGGCACTGTTCTTCCTGTATGAGTTTCTCAAGATACCGGACATGGCCCTTGGCGAAGTTTACGAGGCCTATTTTGCCCCCATTCGCCACGCTTGTTACTTACTGGCCATTCCCATGTTTGGTTATGTTTACATCAGGGAACTTTTCAGGGAACTCTATCAATATCAAGTTGGCTTGGAGCAGATGGTTTCGGAGCAGACCGCCAAATATCTTGAGGCGAAGATTATTGCCGAGAAGGCGAACAACGCCAAAAGCGAGTTTTTGGCCAACATGTCCCACGAGTTCAGGACCCCCCTGCATGCGATTCTTAATTTTTCGAGCTTCGGAATGAGCAGGATAGACCAGGCGGCCAAAGAAAAACTGTTGGGCTATTTCGAAAAAATTCACACCGCCGGCGAAACGTTGCTGTCCCTGGTGAGCGACATCCTGGACCTTGCCAAGCTTGAAGCAGGAAAAATGCACTACACAATGGCAGAGCATGATCTGGCGATGCTGGTCAGGGAAGATGTGGCGCTGTACGGAACTCTGGCGCAGGAGAAAAATTTGCGGCTGGAATTGCCGCCGGCCGACCTCAAGCACCGGGCCGTCTTCGACCGTGACAAGATCGGGCAAGTAATACGCAATTTCCTTTCAAACGCGATCAAATTCTCTGCGAACGGCACGAGGATATGCATCGAAATCACTCCGTCAACCTTGCCGTTGGCAAACACGGAGTCCGCTGGCGAGATGGCAGCGTTGACGCTACGCGTGGCGGATGAAGGGATTGGCGTCCCCGAGGAGGAGCTGGAGTCGGTTTTTGAACAATTCGTGCAGAGCAGCAAGACTAAGACCGGGGCTGGTGGCACTGGTTTAGGCCTGCCGATCAGCAGGAAAATAATCGACGGCCACCAGGGCAGGACATGGGCCGCGAACAATCCGGGCGGCGGGGCCAGTTTCTACTTCAGCATCCCGAAACATGGTTTTCAGGAGGACCAGCATGGGCAATAGATGCAGAGTTCTGATTGTCGACGACGACCAAACCAACCAGGAAATCATTCTGGAGATTTTGTCTGATCGGAGCGAGTATGTCTGCGAGGTGGCCAAGGACGGCGAGGAGGCCCTTGCAGTCATCGACCGATTCAGGCCCGACATTGTGCTTCTCGACATCATGATGCCAGGAATGGACGGTTACTCGGTCACGAAGCAGATCAGGGCGAACCCAAGGCATAAGTACATTAAAGTCATCATGGTCTCTGGCAAAGCGACGACGCCAGAGCGTTTGGCAGGATACGAGGCTGGTGCGGACGATTATTTCGTCAAGCCTTTCAGTGAAGAGGAACTGCTGGCGAAGATAAAGGTGTTTTCAAAATTGAAACTGGCGGAAGAGGTTGAGCAAATCAAATCGTCCATTATTTCGCTTTCAGCTCATGAAACCAGGACGCCGTTGCACGCAATTTATATGTTTTGTCAGCTCCTGCTGGAGGACAAGAGTCTGGCCAGCCCTCAGAAAGACGCGGTCGAGAACATCTATAAATCCGCAAAAAAGTTGAATAACTATATCGATAAGGTCTTCCGCCTTTGTCAGCTCAAGAAAGAAAGAAGCTTGGATGTTGCTACCATTTCCGTCAAGGCGTTTATGGATTATGAGGTCAAGAAATTGAAGCAGGAATTCCGCGGCCAAGTAACCTTGCATTTTCAAGATCCGACCGCCGAACTACACGTGGATGGTTATTTGTTCAGAGAGGCTTTTCAGGCCATCACCAATAATGCGGTAAAGTTTTCAGCCGAGGATGGTGAAATTACTATTTCCAGCGGGATTGACAACGGCATGACGCTGATAAGCGTTTCGGACCAGGGCAAGGGGATTCTTCCCGATCATCTGGACTCGATATTCGATGGGTTCTCGGTGGGCAATTTCCTTAACCATCACGAAGGCTCTGGCTTGAGCCTGGCGATCAGCCGAACGATTATCGAACAGCATGGCGGTGATTTGGCTGTCGAAAGCAGGCCAGGTTGCGGTGCGACCTTTACCATCAGGCTTCCATTGCAATCATGAGACTTCCGCTTATCGCTTGTCAGGCAGAGGGTTACCGCCTGTTCAAATTGCACTGGGTGGTTTGCGAAAGGGCGGTGCCTAATCTTCTGAAAAAGTTAAGCGCCTCCGGGTCGGATGGATTCCTCTTGAGCTGTTCTTCGTACATAAAAAACAGTTTGGTGATCACATGAAGGACTTCGTCCTCCGGCAATTCACCTAAGGCCTCCCAGATTTCGTGCGATGTTTCCATTTCTTTATTCAATTGTCCCGGATAAACCCGGCCACCTTGAGCCCACGGCCCCAGCTTTTCCAGGCCCCGCTGTGCACATCTAAGGTCATGGTGGCGCGATTGTAGAGGGCCTCGATATTGGTTTCAAGGTGGCACTGACGGTCATAGTTGGTGTGACTGAAGACTACCCGGTAGGTCGAGGGGCCCTCGGGGAAGACCTTTTCCACATAGGCAACGTGGCCGGTGGGCATGCCATGGCCTTGGGCGCCGAGGATGAGCACACTGCCGGGTAAGGGCTCGTCAGTGGTACGGCCCGATTTTTTCTCGGAGGCAAACCAGGTCAACGGGCCGTTTTCTCTGCCGTTTCTGGAGCTCATGATGCCGCTCCGCTGGCGGGCATAGGTCAAACTTTGCGGCTCGCAACGTTTGCAACTGGCCTTGCTGCGGCGCTTCCCACCCTGGCCACCGTAATCCGACTTGGCTTGTCGCGTCTTTTTCGATTTTTTGGACTGCTTTTTCTTGGGGGCCGGGGCAGGACTAGAAGAAGATGCCTTTTTCGCCGGAGACTTAGCAACTGCCGCCTCGGCCATGGCCGGCGACAGCATCGCCTCGGCCTGCCGAATGATCAGCCCCGCCATTGAAGCATCCTCTCGGAGGTCTAGCCCTCCAGTCCCCTCCAGCGCCCCATTCCCTGGGCCGACAAAAAACATGGCCGCCAGCACCATCACGACAAACCGTCCTGCAAACCGTTTCATCATCATTTTCTCCAAGCGTATATTCAAGAATTAATTGTCGGTTACCGATCATGGCATCGGTCGAGTTTTGGGGGGCCGGTGCGTCACGGGTCAAGCGCTTGTTGTGTCTGCACCGCCTGCAGGAGGCGGTGCGCCTTCAGTTTCCTGGCTGACCCTGGCAAAGCACTCGGGGCACATGCCGTGGGAGGTCTTGGTGTTGAAGCGTTGATTGAAGTAACCCTCCAGCGTGAGCCAGTGGCCGTCATGGTCCACCTTCCGGCACCAGGCGCAGACCCGCAGGAACCCTTCGAGATAGTGCAGCCGGTCTAATAACTTCCGGGTGGAAAGAATGACCGTGATGGCTACCCACAGGATGATGAGGCCAAAGCCCAGGATTTCATAGCGGACGATACGATTGGAAGGATTCCGATTCTGCATGCGCATGGCTCCATTTCAGATGTTTTTAGTTAAGTGTACACCGAAAAGGGCGAGGGGACAAGGGACTGAACAAAAGCTCAGTGGTACGGAAAGGTGATCGTAAAGGTTGTCCCGTGTTTCGGGGGGTGGAGGTCAGGAGGGCCCTCGTTGTGTTCGATCGCGATATTACGAAAATGGCATCGGCCTTTGGTTATGCCTGTTTGCATCCTATGGATCAGTTCCATGATGGCACTCCTCAAATGACGCAACCAGGCACTGGCATTTATTGCCCTTGTTTTTAGATGTTTATCGAGTAGATATAAAGTTATCTTGACAATGCGCATAGAAAATCATCTTTCCCTAACCCATCAAAGAGGAGCACAATTAAATGAAATGCCCAGTATGCCCAACCAGTGACTTACTGATGACGGAACGACAAGGTGTGGAGATTGACTACTGCCCGCAATGCCGTGGCGTTTGGCTTGATCGAGGAGAGTTGGACAAGGTTATCGAGCGTTCCACTCCTGCTACAGCACAGCAACCACCCGCAGGGCCTGAATTGCGGTACCGTGAACCTGATCGTCCCTCTTCTCATATGAAACAAGGTCATGGACACGACGAACACCACGATTCAAAACATGGATATGGACACTCATACAAGAAAAAATCTCTGCTGAAGGAACTCTTTGATTTTTAATTGACGATTGCACCTTAGATCTTTGACCATAAAATCAAATTCACTTTTCTTGCAGTCGTATGTATTTCTTAAAAGGGAGAACGATTATCATGGATAAATATGTCTGTCAGGTATGTGGATATGTCTACGACCCTGACCTTGGCGATCCCGATAGTGGCATAACGCCAGGCACTCCTTTTGAGAGTCTGCCCGATGATTGGGTCTGTCCCATCTGTGGCGCCAGCAAGAGCGATTTCTCCAAGGAATAGACTGGGTACAAGCAATACCTGAATTCCAGGGGCACTATCTGTAATTAGGGCGCGGGACTAATTGAGGTCATATGCCGTTTCGCAGACCTGGTTGCTGTATGTTGTTGGCGCTGGCCTGTGTGCGGCGCTGTACTTTCTGCTCGAGGAAGTGATTGATGGCCAAGCAGGTAAGCTTACCTGCCTGGCCATCCCCTGACTTTTTGCGGTCCTGGCATCTGGCGGGGGGGTAATTGCGAAGGGGACCAATGAACTTAAATGAGGAGGCGCAGCACATGGCGAAGGAATCTCTAGCAAACAAGGTGCGTTTTTTGCGACCCGGTTGGTGGGTCGTCCATTTTATCGGCATAAGCCTGACCTATATTTTAGGTCATGTCCTCTGGAGGTGACAGATGCTGAAGCATTTCATGCGCTACAAACTTGGCTGGTGGATTCTCCATACCATTGTCATCGGAGGCACCTTTTATCTCGGACGGTTTATGACCTTCTACAACCTTTAATCGGCAGGCGACTATGCAGAAAAACACCTTGCTCTCAGCCCTCGTCCTGCTCTCCCTCTCCGGGTTTCTGCTCCACTTCAGGATCCATAACTTCATGGTCCCCGACCCTCTTCACCCAGGCATGACCATGTTTGACGGGAGATCTTTTTTTGCCTCGTCCTTCTCGTTGGTCGATCTCGTGGCGGTCACCGCGCTGTTTTTGTCACGCCGGACAGTGGTCTACGGATATCTGCTGAATGGCCTGATCGCCATTTACGGCACCATATTCATGGCCCACTTCAGCATCGCCGAGATCCTGGCCAAAGGCATCCCGTTCAAGGCCATGGTACTCAAATCGACCCTGCCCGATATCGGGATTGTCTGGGGAGATTTTTTGATCGGGAAGGCGCTCTATGATGCCCATCTGAAGGGTGACCCGCCCCAGGGGGAACACTCGTCTTCTCCTGCCGGGGACTGTTAGTCCGGCCCTACATGACAGACTTGCAGGGTCGGGGTGAGGAATGAACCCAATCCCTGTGCACAAGCCAGGCAACATGGTTCCTTCTCCCGCCTTACTCGAGCGCTACGCACCGCTTGCGCCTGTCACCGGATGTCCGCAAATTACCGCACATCAAAGTGCCGATGTCTTCGCTCTGTGGCAGGCCTGGGAAGCTGAGTGCGGCGCTGTCTGCGACGTTCCATACTGGGCCATTGTCTGGCCCGCAGCGCAGGTGCTTGCGCAATACATCTGCGAGAACCAATCTTTGGTCAAAGGCAAAGCTGTCCTTGATTGCGGGTGCGGTGGGGGCGTGACGGCGATAGCCGCGGCGGCAAGCGGGGCTAGGCATGCAACCGGATGCGATTTGGATGGGGCCGCGTTTGCCGTTGTTAAGCGCAATGCCGTTGCCAATTCCGTTGCCGTTGAGTTTGTCTGCCAAGATGTCATCGACTGCTGTGATTTGCGGAGATTCGATGTGATCATGGTCGCTGATCTCTTCTATCAAAGAGAATTTTCGATCAGACTCCTCGCAGCGTTGAAGGAGGCACACGATCAGGGCTGTGAGGTAATTATCGCCGACAGCGGCAGGCCGTTTCTGCCCAAAGAGACCCTGTCCGAAATCTATTCACAATCCGCCACGACCTCGTTTGATGTCGAGGGCTGCTTGTCAAGGACTGTACGCCTGTTCCAATTCCGCTGAAATCGACATCACGACCCATCAACCATGATATCTTTGAGCTTCAT
This sequence comes from Pseudomonadota bacterium, assembly GCA_031400755.1. Lineage (GTDB taxonomy): Bacteria > Desulfobacterota > Desulfobulbia > Desulfobulbales > VMSU01 > VMSU01. The sequence continues at coordinate 6,290 of JANNQL010000030.1, forward strand.
GACATCCTCCTTGGTTTTGTTTTGCTGGACACAAAACTATACCATTAAATGCCATGAAGCTAAATTATTTCAATAAGTTGAACAGGATATTTCCTGCCAGAGAAATCATCAGTCATTTTGCAAGAGGCTCAATAAATAGAGAAAAAAGCTGGTGAAGGATTGACTGAGGTTCAAACCCCAAGAGTTTACTACCTGGTAACGATTCCTGTTTGCAGAAATAAAAACGGCTCCAAAATCGTCCGACTTGATAACCAAGTCGTCGTATCTGGAGACGTTCGTTTTTTGCCGATATAGGAATATCAGGCTGGTTTACACTCATCGGCCTTGAACCGGTCCGGGGGCTAGGGAAGACATACCGTTCATGCCCGGTCAAGGGGTGAATCTCTTGCAGGACATCCAAGGCCTGCCTCGATAACGGGACGATGTGCAGGACGCCCGCCTTCATCTTCTCTGCCGGGATTCTCCATTCTGCCGTCTCAAGGTTGAACTCCGACCACTCGGCTTGCCGCAGCTCACCCGGCCGGACAAAGACCAATGGCGCCAGTTGCAAGGCACACCGGGTAACGATGCTGCCCCGGTAATCGTCAATGGAGCGCAAGAGGCCGGCTATCTCCTTGGGATCGGTGATGGTGGCCATGTGCTTGCCGGAGGCTGGAGGGATGGCGCCGCGCAGGTCGCCCGGAGGGGTCACGCTCGGCCCGGCCGGTGGCCACGGCATAGCGGAAGACCTGCCCGCATACCTGCTTTACCCTGTGGGCCGTTTCCAGCGCTCCTTTCGCCTCGATCCTTCGGAGTGCCGCCAGCAGTTCCGGGGCGGTGATGGTCTTTATCTGTCTGGCCCCCAGCCAGGGGAAGATGAAAAGTTCAAGGCGCCTGATGGTGGTCTTGGCATGGCTAGTCGCCCAGGTAGGCGAGAACTTGGCGTACCACTCACGGGCGATGATCTCGAAGGTCTCGGTCTCTTGGGTGCCTGCCGCCTTCTGCGCCTTCTTGGTGTCGCTGGGGTCAACGTCGTTGGCAAGTAAGGCCCTCGCTTGGTCCCGTTTCTGTCTGGCCACTGCAAGAGGTACGTCAGGATAGGCGCCAAGGGCCAGTTTCTTTTCTTTACCATCGAAACGGTATTTAAAATTCCAGAGCTTGCCGCCCGTTGGAGTGACCAAAAGGAAAAGGCCCCCACCGTCGAAAAGTTTTTGGGGCTTATTTGTTGGCTTGGTCATTCTGACCTTGGTATCGGTGAGTGGCGCAATCCTTTTAGGCATGGGGCTATCCTCCTTTTTGGGGGCTTCCATTTTACGTTGGGGGCCTTTGGCCTTCAGGAAAGCCCCCAAACCTATCGGATTTCAGTATATCAAGGTGGATATTATTGGACAATAGAAAAAAGAAAAGGCCCGATTTCTCGGGCCTTTCAGGACAGTATCGGATGATACTGGATTTGATAATGGTGGAGGCGCCGGGAGTTGAACCCGGGTCCGAAAATACTCCCCCGCAAGCGTCTACATACATGTTCCTGATTAGGGCTTATCGCGCCGCAGTCTCTCCAGGACCAAGAGGCTTTTGGCGCTATCCTACTAAGTTTCGCAGGCCAACGGCAGGTGCATTGGCAAGCTATCCCATGAAGTCGGCGTCCGCATCCCACCCCATGGGAGAGGGTAGGGAGAGGACGGTAGCAGGGATTAAGCTGCTACAGCGTAGTTATAGTCGTCTGCGACTGTGTTTAGTTTCTCCCTGATTAACGAGTGTGAAGAGAACTCGGTATGCAGCCTGGGCTTATATATCCCCGTCGAAGCCGTTTCGCCCCCCTTTAAGTTTTTTTGATATGGACAGGATGACTCCGTGCCCGCTTAGTAACGATTGCCTTTGTTGAGCCGGTTCATCTCCCGGTCGTTTTCCCGATCCTTGATGGAGGCCCGTTTGTCGTAGAGCTTTTTGCCGCGGGCCAGTCCCAAGGCCAGTTTCGCCTTGCCATTGGCTTTAAAGTAAATCTTTAGAGGGATTAAGGCAACTCCCTTTTCCTGGACCTTGCCGATTAATTTTTTTATCTCGCTCTTGTGGAGCAGGAGTTTGCGCGGCCGCATTGGCTCGGGCGGCGCTTGCGTGGTAAAGGTGTAGGGCGAGATATGGACATTGTAGAGGAAGAGTTCGCCTTTCACGATCTTGGCGTAGCCGTCGCGCAGATTGGCCTTGCCAGCCCGCAGGGACTTGACCTCGGGGCCCAGGAGCATGATGCCCGTTTCAATGGTGTCCTCGATGAAAAAGTCGTGGGTCGCCTTTTTGTTGGAGCCGACTACCTTGCCGGTCGGTGGGCTATTTTTTTTGGTATGTTTCGTCATGTCGCTTTTGGTCTTTTCTTTAGGCGGCGCCGCTGATTCTGATCGCTTCCTCGTAGGTCGTTATGCCGCTGACGATTTTCTGCCAGGCATCGGTGAGCAGCGGGGTCATGCCTTCCTGGATGGCCATGTCTCTTATCATGGTAGCCGAGGCGTTGCTGTTGGTCAGTTTACGGATGGCTTCTGTCATCGGAAAGATCTCGAAGATGCCGCAGCGGCCCAGGTAGCCGGTGCCCCGGCATTGCTGGCAGCCCTTGCCCCGTTTCAGGGTCAGGGGGCCGGTTGCGGGGCAAGGAAAACCAAGGCCGGCAATATTGCTGGCGTCGAGTTCGAAGTCCTCGGCACAGTGGGGGCAGATGGTCCGCACCAGGCGTTGGGCCATGGCGCCCAGCAGAGTGGAGGAGATCAGAAAAGGCTGCACTCCGATATCGATCAGTCTGGTGATGCTGGAGACGGCGTCATTGGTGTGCAGGGTCGAAAAGACCAGGTGGCCGGTGAGGGCGGCCTGGATGGCGTAGTGGGCGGTGTCGAGGTCGCGGATCTCACCGATCATGATGATGTCCGGGTCCTGGCGCAGGATATTGCGCAGGATAGTGGAGAAGGTGACATCGGCCGAACTCTGCACCGAGATTTGATTGAACTCCTCATGGACCATCTCCACTGGGTCTTCGACAGTGATGATATTTTTTTCCGGGGTGGCGATATTTTTGAGGGTCGAATACAGGGTGGTTGATTTGCCGCTGCCGGTGGGCCCGGTGATCAGCACCAGGCCGTGGGGGGCGGTGATGAAGTCCTGATAGACGCCGAAATCCCTTGGTGAAAAGCCGATGCCGGCCAGGTTCTGGAAGAGGATATGGGGGTCGAGGATACGGAGCACCGCCTTTTCGCCAAAGGCGACCGGCACCGTGGAGACCCGGATCTCGGCCTCATCGCCGCCTCGACTGACCTTGATCCTGCCGTCCTGAGGGCGGCGTTTTTCGGAGATATCGAGGCGGGACAGGGACTTTATGCGGGAGATGATGGCCGGATGCACCACCTTCGGCAGGTTGTAGATGGTATGCAAAATCCCGTCGATCCTGATTCTGATGACGCTCTTGTCGCGTTTCGGTTCGATGTGGATATCGCTGGCCCGTTGCTCGAAGGCATAGTTGAAGAGGTGGTCCACCGCGCCCTTGATGTGCTGGTCGGAGGAGGCGATTTCGGTGGTGGAGGCGATGTTGACATACTGTTCGAGATTGCCCAGGTCCACCTCTGGACCTTTGATGTTGGTCTCGGCCGCCGAGATCGAGGTCTGGAAGCCGAAAAATTCGGCGAGTATTTTCTGGATATCGCTCTTGGTGCTGATATAGGGTTGCACCTTGATCTGGTTGGCCCGCTCGATTTCGCTTAACACCTGAATGTTTAAGGGGTCGTAGATGGCGACGTCCAGCACGCCGTTTTTGATGGCAAAGGGCAGAATCAGGTGCTTTTGGGCGAAGGTCTGCGGGATGGTCTTGGTCACCGTCTTCAGGTCCAGGTCCAGGGGGTCGAGTTTTTTGAACGGCAGGTCCTGGTCCTTGGCGACCTGGCGCATGATCAGCTCTTCGGTCAATTCTTGGCCTGGCATGGAGGTGATTTCAAAGTGCAGGGAGAGGATGATGTCGATCAGGTCTGGCGGCGGCAAGGGGGCGCGGCCCGGCTTGAGGCCGGACTGTTGTTGGCGTAAAAGCTTGGCGCGTTGCTGGTTCTTCTGGATGACAAATTTTTCATGCTGCTCAGCACTCAACAGGTGGTGCTTTCTGAGGAGATCGAGCAGGTATGGTTCGTTATGGATCGAAGTCGGTTCTGGCTGTTTTGGCGGCATGGGTAACTTTTGGGCGTTTAACTACTTTTAGGTCTATAGACTGTAGGTGTTTAGACTGTTAGCAACATTAAACATGACGAGATATGGGGCGTGCCTAGCCATCATGTGGTCCGTTCTTTTGCCTAACAGCCTTCAGCCTATAGCCTAACCAACCTGAGTAGTTATAGTTTGTCTGACCGTAGCCTGAGCGGAGTCGAAGGCGGAGGGGTTGGGAGGGGCAACTGTATGTTTCGTTGTCCGCGCTGGCGGGGATGGTTAAATCTGCCACTCTCATCAGTACCATACTATAATTTCAATAATTTTCTGTAAAATTCTTATGCGACGATAAGAAGTTGATTATCTTCCGTTTCAAAATTGCCTTATATGGATTATATAGCAATCGCGTTAGCGATTTTAGGTGATCAAAATTGATGAACTCGTAAGAAATTATGGGATGGCTAATTCTCCATGACTCTCGAAAAAGACCTTTTTGTTGCCGACATTCAAGATAACCAGGAAGTCTCGGGCCTCTTTCTGGTCAAGACGATGCGGTTGGCTGACACCAAGGCCGGCAAGCCGTTTTTGGCGCTTGAGTTGATGGACCGGACCGGCGAGTTGGTCGGCAGGGTTTGGGATGATGCCGAGCGTTTGGCGGCCCAGTGCCCGGCGGGTTCGGTGGTGCGAGTAAACGGTCAGGCCCAAGTCTATAAGGGGGCCTTGCAGCTCAAGGTTACCGGTCTTGAAAAGGTGGTGGCCGAAGGCGCGGATTGGGCCTTATTTCTGCCGACCACCCCTGGCGATATCGAGGCGATGGCGGACGAGGTCATCATCCTGATCAAGGGCGTTGCCGATAAGGAGATCAGGCGCTTATTGATGTCGGTGGTCAAGGACCATGACCTGTGGCAGGCCTTCACCATGGCGCCGGCCGCTAAATCCATGCACCATGCCTATATCGGCGGTCTCCTGGAACACAGCCTGGGGATCTGTCGCCTGGCTGATCGGGTCTGCGCCTTGTATCCGGCCATTGACCGCTCTTTATTGATCGCCGGGGCCATCCTCCACGACCTGGGCAAGGTCAAGGAATTTTCCTTTGCGGTGCCGCCCTTTGATTATTCGGATGCTGGCCGCTTGCTGGGCCATATGGTGATCAGTCTGGAGATTATGCAGGCGAAGATAGCCGGACTTCCTGATTTTCCGGAGCGGACCGCCATGATGATCAAGCACCTGATCATCAGCCATCATGGCCGCTATGAGTTTGGTTCGCCGGCCTTGCCCATGGTCCGCGAGGCCTTTGTCTTGAATTTTATTGACGATCTCGACGCCAAGATGAATTATCTGGACCGTCTCAGCCGCCAGGCGCCGCCGGATCGGTATCAATGGACCGACTATCAGCGGACCATGGAGCGGTTTCTGTTCGTCACCGGCCATAGCGCCCAGGCACGCGGCGACCAACTTACAGGCCCGGAGGGTGATGACGAGGCCGGGCAGCGGCAGCCCTCTCTCTGGGGGGCATGACGTGTCCCTGGTCCGCTTTGGCGATATTGTCGGCCAGGAAAAGGCCAAGCAGATCCTGCGCTTGGCCTTTCAACGGCAAAAGACCAGCCATGCCTATCTGTTCCAGGGTCCGGCCGGGGTGGGAAAGAAGCTTGCCGCCAGCGCCTTTGCCGCCTTTCTGAATTGCCGGGAGGAGGGTCGTGACGACAGTTGCGGGCAGTGTCCGGCCTGTCGCAAGATGGCGTCAGGCAATCACCCTGATTTTATGGTGATTGAGCCGGATGGCGTACAGATCAAGATCGACCAGATTCGGGCCTTGAAAAGGGCCTTGTCGTATCCGCCGGTGGAGGCCGGCTATCGGGTGGTGGTGCTGGCCGATATTCATCAGACCATGGTGCGCCGGGAAGTGGCGAACAGCCTGCTGAAGACTCTTGAGGAGCCGCCGGCCCAGACCGTGTTTGTCTTGACCGCAGTTGAGGCGGCGGGTATCCTGCCCACCATCGTCTCCCGCTGTCAGGTCATTCCCTTTTATCCGTTGCCCTATGAGTTGGTCTGCGCCGCCTTAACGGATGATGGCCTGCCGCCGGACCGGGCCTATGCCATGGCCTCTATCGCCGAGGGCAGCATTGGCCGGGCCAGGGACTTGGCCAAGACCGATCTGCTTGAGGTGCGCAAGACCATTGTCGAAGGCCTGAGCGGGCTGGACCAGACCCAAGCCGGGGCGGTGGAACGTTTGTTTGCCTTGTCGGAGCAGGCCAGCCTCCGCAAGGAGGAGCTTGTCGATCTGCTGGAGTTGTTGAAATTATGGATCAAGGATTTGATGGTTATCGGCTCTGGCGGGCCGACAAAATATCTGGTCAATCATGATCTGCGCCAGACCATGGCTAAAGTGCAAAGGCGCTGGAGCATCGCCCAACTCGTCGAGCGCGTCGATTTGATTGGCCAGGCCCAGAAACAGCTGCGCCATAACTGCAATAGGGCCTTTGTCTGCGAGGTCTTGTTCTGGTCGCTTATTGAATGAATACCACTGGAAGACAAAATATTATGAGTGAACCTATGCAAGCTGTTCAGGAAGACGTGTCGGAAGCGGCGCCGGCCCCGAAGGAACTGCTGAAGTTATATCATGTCCGGTTTCGCGAAGGTCTGCAACCCAAGGCGGCTTCTTCAAAGATTTCCAATCTCCAGAGGGGAGATGCCGTCATGGTGCAAACCGATCATGGCTTGGAACTGGCCCATATCTGTGGGGCCGGCATTGAATTGCCGCCCATCAATCTTGGTAAGCCTCTTGAATTGTTGCCTATTGTTAGAAGAGCCAGTACTGATGAGCTTGGAAAATATCAGAATCTGCTCCAGCGTGAACAGGAGGCCAGGCTCTATTGTCAAGGGATGATACAGGATTTGGGCCTGGGCATGAAGCTCTTGCAAGTCGAGAGGTATTTTAACGGCAGTAAGGTCATTTTTTACTTCAGTGCCGAGACCCGGGTAGATTTTCGGGACCTGGTCAAGTCCCTGGTCCAGGAATTCCGGACCCGGGTTGAGATGCGCCAGATCGGGGTGCGGCACGAAACTCAGATGTTGGGCGGCATTGGCTGTTGCGGCAGGGAGTTGTGCTGCGGGTTGTTCATGAAGGATTTCGTGCCGGTTTCCATCAAGATGGCCAAGGAGCAGGACTTGCCCTTGAATCCTGCCAAGATCTCCGGGGTCTGCAATCGGCTCTTGTGTTGCCTGACCCATGAGTATGAGACCTACAAGGCCTTGAAGAAGGGTATGCCCAAGGTCGGACGCGTGATCAGCTTTGAAGACAAACAGTATAAAG
>JANNQL010000031.1:0-2807 GCA_031400755.1 Pseudomonadota bacterium
ATCGGCGAGCGCCTCGGCAAGCTCTACGTGCAGCTCCTCGGCGCGTCCACCACCGAAAAAGAACGCACCGCCTGGGAAGAAAAGGCCAAAGAACTCATCCGGGTCGTCCCCGAGATTCAATCTATCGAACTCCGCACCGACCTCGCCCGCACCGTCTATGTCAAGGCCGAGGAAATCGCCGAGCGCGCCCGCCTCCGCACCGCCACCGAAGACGAAAAAGCCGAAGCCATTCGCACCCTGCGAAGCCTCAAGACCCAGCTTGAAACCGTCGGCATCGAAGCCGCTCGCCGGGTGGAGCAGCTCGAAAAGCAGGAAGAGTCCGGCAAATCGTCCGACAGGCTCACCGAAGACATCAACGAAGGCCGCCGCCGGACCAAGATGAAGGTCTCCGAGCTGGCTGCGAAGTGGCTCGAGCAGCGGAAGGCGGAGGGATACAGCGACTACGAAAAGGACCGGCAGCGGATCGAGGACCACATCCTCCCAGTGCTTGGAAACCTCCAGCTGTCCGAGGTCCGGTCGCGACACGCGGTCGAGCTCATCAACAAGCTGAAGGCCACGCCCTCCGTGCGAGGCGGCAACCTCGCCCCAGCCACGATCCGCGGCATCTACTTCACGACCCGCCAGCTCATGCAGTTTGGCGTGCTGCAGGAGTTGATCGTCGGGAACCCGATCCTGGTCGGCCGCGGAGTCCTTCCAAGGAAGTCCGACAAGGACCCGGGGTGGCGCAAGAACGCGGTCTTCTCGCGAGATGAGACGGAGGTCCTCATCTCCGACTCGCGGATTCCCGAGCACCGCCGCGTCGCCTACGCGATCGCCTTCCTCACGTCACTGCGGCCCGGCCAGGTGTCGGCGCTGCGCTGGGGAGACTACGAGCCGAGCTTCGAGCCCCTTGGCCGCATCTCTTCCTCTCGGGCGTGGAACTCCTGGCGGAAGGTGATGAAGGGGACGAAGACCGAGGTGGACCACCTCGTGCCGGTCCACCCGACGCTGGCCAAGGTGCTGGCAGCGTGGAAGCTGCAGGGCTGGCGGCGGCGACACGGTCGGGCACCGCTTCCCAACGACCTCATCGTGCCGAACATCAACTTGCAGGCCCGGGACGTGCGCAAGTCGCTGGAGGACTTCACCGAGGACTTGGACAAGCTCGGCCTGCGCCACCGGCGCGTCTACGACGCGCGCCGCACGTTCATCTCCCTGGCACTCTCGGCTGGGGCATCGAAGGACATCGTCCGGTGGATCACGCACCCGAAGCCGGCGGACGTCTTCGACCTCTATGTGACACCGTCGTGGGAGTCCTTGTGCTCGGCGGTCAGGCTAATCCCGGCTGAACTGCATGGTGGATCGGGCGTAGTGATACCGATGCAGCACAAGTAGTCACATCAACCTACCCGCCGGGCCCGCGCCCCGCCATCGCCATCACGCCCGTGCGCGGGCTCCGCTCACAGTGACGGTGGCCACCAGTCAGTCGGGTTGCAAGTCCATCAGCCAGCTTGCGCGGCAACAGCTACCAGCGCAGCTACCTGAAGGGGAAGTACACCACGCTGAAGCACCACATGCCGCGCGCCCACATCGACCAGGTGGAGTGGACGCCGGAGCGGCTCACTGACTGGGCGAAGAAGACGGGGCCGCGGACCGTGGCCCTGCTCGAGGCGATCATGGCCTCGAAGGCGCACCCGCAGCAGGGCTTCAAGGCGTGCCTCGGGATCCTGCGGCGGGCCAAGGAGTACCCGGCCGAGCGGGTCGAGCGGGCCGCCGCTCGGGCACTGCACTTCGGCATGCTCAACTCCGGGAGCGTCGCCGCGATCCTCCGAAACAACCTGGACAACCTGCCGCTGCCCGGCGACGAGCCGCAGCAGGCGCTCCCGCTCCACGAGAACATCCGCGGCGGCAGCTACTACCACTGACCCGAGACCGCGCCGACGCGGCCTCGCGGCGCCCCCGGCGCTGGGCACCACGCCCGCCCGCCGATCTCATCGAGGCCAAGGAGAAGCACATGCTCGTGGAGCAGACGATGGAGAAGGTGGCGTCGATGCAGCTGAAAGGGATGGCCGAGGAGCTGCGGCGCTGGATGGAGAGCCCGAAGGAGAAGACGATGACGCCGCTCGACCTCATCGGCCTCCTCGTCGATGCCGAGTGGAGCCACCGGCAGCAGCGGAAGCTCACCGCCCGGTTGCGCACCGCTCGCTTCCGCCAGGACGCCTGCGTCAAGGACATCGACTACCAGCACCCCCGCGGCCTCCAGAAGGCGACCATGCTCGATCTGGCCGCGTGCCGCTGGGTAGAGGCGAAGCAGAACGTCATCTTCAGCGGGCAGACCGGCGTGGGGAAGAGCTACCTCGCCTGCGCCCTCGGCCAGAAGGCGTGCCGCGAGGGCCACTCCGTCGTCTACCGCCGCGCCACCCGCCTCTACGACGAGCTGGCCCAGGCGCGCGCCGACGGCACCTACTTCCTGCTGCTCCGGCGCCTCGCCAAGACCACCGTCCTCGTGGTCGATGACTTCGGCCTCGAGGTGCTGACCACCGCTCAGCGCCGGGATTTCCTGGAGGTGCTGGAGGACCGCTACGGCACCTCGTCCACCATCATCACCAGCCAGCTCGACCCGAAGAACTGGCACTCGATCGTCGGCGAGGAGACCATCGCCGACTCCGTCTGCGACCGGCTCATCCACAACGCCCACAAGGTGAGACTCAGCGGCGAATCGCTCCGGAAGGCGAGAGGGACCTTGACCCCGAAGGAAAAGCCAGCGAAGTAGACCTACCCAGCGGCCTCACGCCCCGGGTGATCGCCTTGCCGGTACGGGTGATCGGCTT
>JANNQL010000032.1:0-3085 GCA_031400755.1 Pseudomonadota bacterium
CAACCAATACGAATCGGCCGCCTTTGCCTCGCGGTTCGAGGAGCAGGGGGTCGAGGTCGTGCCCTTTGGCGGGCAGGGCCCGCCGGATGAGTTGCCGGGACTGGGCCCCGGCCTTGGCGGTGACGGCGCAGCTATTGATCACATAGATATCCGCCGGCCCGCCAAAGGGCACGACCTCGACCCCCTGCTCCTCGAACCGCGAGGCAAAGGCGGCCGATTCGTATTGGTTGACCTTGCAACCCAGGGTGGTGATGGCGGCTGTTTTATTGCTGGTTTTGGGCATATTTTTAATTAGCGGCAGTGTAACTATTCAGCAGCACCACATCTGCTTTGTCATAGGCCTGCTCGCATAGCGCTGCTGAATAGTTACAATTTACCAGAGATCATTCCTTCAGCCGATCGCCCCGCCGCCGATGACCTCATCATGCTGATAGAGGACGGCAAACTGGCCAGGGGTGATGGCCCGCTGCGGGGCCGTGAATTTAATGGTATAGCCACCCCTGCTACCCTGGCTCACCAAGGCCTGGGCAGCGGGATGGCGGTAGCGGATCTTGACCATGAAGGTCTGGGGCAGGGCCGGTTCTTCGCCCAGGGTCCAATGCATCTCGCTAACTGTCAGTTCGTCCTGCCAGAGGTCCGCTTCCTTGCCGATAATTATCCGGTTGCAAAGCGGGTCGAGGCCAATGACGTAGTAGGGAGTGGCGTCCGGGACCCCCAAGCCCCGCCGCTGGCCCACGGTATAGAGGTGAATGCCCTGGTGCTGTCCCTTATGTTCACCGGCATTGGTAACGAAATCACCGGGACGAAAAGGCAGGCCTTCAAAAAAATCGGCCAGATCCCGGCCCTGCAAAAAACAGATGTCCTGGCTTTCGGCACTGTGCAGGCCGCTGAGCCCCAAACCTGCCGCCACCTGGTAGACCTCTTCTTTGGTGGTCTCGCCCAGGGGAAAAGTCAAGCCGGCCAAGTGCTCCTGGCCCAGGCCGCAGAGAAAGTAGGACTGGTCCTTTTTGGGGTCGAGCCCGGTCAGCAGCCTGACCCGTCCGTCCGCCCCCTGCCTCGTGCGGGCATAGTGGCCGGTGGCCATGGCTGAAATCCCCAGGCCCCGGCCAAAGTCGCGCAGGAGGCCGAACTTGATCGTCCGGTTGCAGACCACGCATGGGTTGGGGGTCTTGCCCGATTGATACGAAGCGGAAAAATAGTCCAGGACCTGCCGTTTAAATTCCGCGGCCAGATCGACCACTTCCAGCGGAATCCCTAAGCAATCGGCAATCCGCCGGGCCCGGTCCGCCTGCGCCTCACCATCGGCCTGGGCCAGGAGCATGAAGACGCCGACGACCGAAAATCCCCTGTTCAAGAGCAAGGCGGCGGTGACCGAGCTGTCAACCCCGCCGCTCATCGCCACCATGATCGTCTTAGAATTGGAATGGGATACAGTCATGGGCGCGTTCTTCAGCAGGTGTTTAGGCTGAAGGCTATAGGCTGTTAGGTAATAGCGGACAGCGGCTGACCAAAAAAGTATTTTTCAAACATAAGCCAAGTACCGCCAACCCTTCAGCCTAACAGCCTACAGTCTGTCCACCTTATATAGTTCCAAAAAATTACTATACATAAACTTACGGCATGGTAAAAGGTAAACGCGAAAAGGTAAAGGGTTTATGGTGGGGAGAATAAGAAAGCGGGAGCTGTGGAAATGACCGACACCAAGTCAGGCAAGAAATTGGCCCTGCCGGAGCTGCTGGCCCCGGTCGGCAGCCTGGAAAAATTAAAAATCGCCGTCCACTACGGGGCCGACGCCATCTATATGGGCAGCGGCCCGTACAGTCTGCGGGCCCATGCCGTCATGGGGCCGGACGACTTGGCCTCCGGGGTGGACTACGCCCATAGCCATGGGGTAAAGGCCTACGTCACGGTCAATATCATGGCCCACAACCGCGACCTGGCCGCGCTCCCCGCCTACCTGCACTTTTTGCGCGACACCAAAGTCGATGGCCTGATCATCGGCGACCCCGGCGTCTTCGCCCTGGCCCGCCGCACCGTGCCGGAGGTCCCCATCCACCTTAGCACCCAGGCCAACGTCACCAACCGGGAAAGCGCCCTGTTCTGGCAAAGCCAGGGGGCCGAGCGCCTTAATTTGGCCCGGGAACTGGGCCTTGCCGAGATCGAGGAGATCCGCCAGGCAGTGCGCCTCAAGCTCGAAATCTTTGTGCACGGGGCGCTCTGCATCTCCTACTCGGGCCGTTGTAGTTTAAGCCTCTACATGACCGGCCGCGACGCCAACCTCGGCCAATGCGCCCACCCCTGCCGCTACCGCTACGCCCTGCTGGAAGAAAAACGGCCCGGCCAGTATTTCCCGGTGGAGGAGGACGAGCGTGGCGCCTATATCTTCAACAGCAAGGACCTCTGCTTACTGCACCGGTTGCCGGCCTTGATCAAGGCCGGGGCCGACGCACTCAAGATCGAAGGCCGCATGAAGAGCCTCTACTATGTCGGCGCCATCGTCCGCCTCTACCGGGCCGCACTAAATTATATCGGCACGGAAATCGAACGGCTCGGGCCGGACAATTTGGCTGCCATCACCCTGCCCCCCGCCTTTGACGAGGAGTTGATGAAGATCGGCTCGCGGGGCTACACGGAAAATTTTTTCTCCCAGCCGCCGGATGCAAGCGACATGCTCCACCAGGGCATCAGCTACCAGCCGACCCATGCCCCGGTCGGGGTGATCCGGGAGGGCGGCGAGCCGCCCCTGCTTGAGACCAGAAATCCGATTGACCAAGGCGATGTCCTGGAATATCTGAATCATGGCCTTAACAACACCGAAGTCCGGGTGGCCGGCATGACGGACAGTTCAGGCGCACCGATCCGCCGGGCCAATCCCAACGCCATGATCCGTCTGCACACCACGCCGCCCCTGGACAAGGCCACGGCCCACGGCCTGCTGAGGAAAAAGGTTGGCTGAGAAACGATAAAATTGCGGTAGAGATTTTTGTACCAAATAGTCCCCGTACCCGTCCGACAACAGCGGGTATTAAACAGAATCCGACACCAGCGGGGGGTGAACTGAATCACCTCCCCCCTGGCGGGGGAG
>JANNQL010000033.1:0-3248 GCA_031400755.1 Pseudomonadota bacterium
CGACGACCTGCTCGGCATCAATCAGGCCCTGCAGCAGATGGTGAGGAAAAACGAGGAGGACCGCAAGGAAATTGAGCAGCAGGTGCTGTTTACGGTCCATGAGATGGTGGAGCCCTATCTGGACAAACTGGAAAAAAGCCCGCTGGATGACTGCCAGCAGTCCTTTCTCAAGATCATCCGCACCAACCTGGGCGAAATTGCCGCGCCCTTCATGAAAGAGCTGGGCCATAAGTATTTCCGGCTCTCGCCGACCGAGATCAATATCGCCAACTTCATCCGGTTGGGGACATCGACCAGGGACATCGCCGACCAGTTGCAGATGACCAAACGGACGGTGGATTTTCACCGCGACCGGATCAGGGAAAAAATCGGCATCAAGAATACCAAGGCCAATTTAAAGACCGTGCTGCAGGATCTGGAAGGAAGATTGGGTGAGAATAACTAAGCAGCGGCCTTGATGACCAAGTGCAGGGTAGCGCCCAGGCCAGGGCCTAAGCTTTCGGCGTAGAGCCGGCCCGCCAGCGAGGCCGTCGCGTTGGCGCACCAATGCAGTCCGAGCCCGCTGCCACCTTCTTTGCCAGAGATGCCACGCTCAAAAATGCGCTCCAACATCTCAGGGGCTATGCCCTCGCCGTTATCAGTGACCTGAACATGGACCTGACGGCCATCGCCATGGTCAAATTCGCTGGCCTCAATAACGATGCTCCCTTCAGTCCCTCCCGAGCGCAGCATCGACTCCAGGCCGTTATTGACCAGATTGGCCAGTACCTGCACCAGGACAATCCGCTGACTGATGATCGGCCCGATCAGCGCCACGCTCTTGTCGACCACCACCGGTATTTTGGCCAGATACTCCTGGCGCACAAGCCCCAGGCAATCCTGCACGACCTCGGCCAGGGCAATGGTCTCCATGGGCCGCTCCATGCTGGCCAGATGGCTGTGCTGATTCAAGACCTTTTCCACCACCTCGACCTTGTTACGGGTAAGGCCCATAGCCTCCGAAATGTGACGAATATTGCCAGCCAAGCGGTCCAGGGAGAGGACCAAAAACTCGACGAGGTCGGCCTGTCGGCCTGCATCCAGGTCATTTTTTTTGAGTTCGGCGCAGGCCAGGGTCATCTGCTCGACTTTGAGCTCATTCACCACCTTTTTTTGGTCCTCCAGTTCAATAACGATAGGCGCCAGGGCATTACGCAGGTTGTGCAGGGTCCCGGAGACCATATCGGCCATGCCTGAATAATAGGATTGTTCAAGGAGCTTCTTACGGGAGGCGGCCAGATCGGCCATCATTTGATTCATGGCCCGCGACAATCTGGTGAACTCGTCGTTACCACTCGCCACCACCGGCCTTGAAAAATCACCGCGTGAGATACGCTCGGTGCCGCGCAGCAACTCCTGCAACCGGGGGCCAAGGAGATAGACAAAAATACCGGAGAAGAAAAGGACAATACCCATGATCGCCACCAGGGCAATCAATGAGGTCTGATTATGGCGCTGATTAATGGCGATAAAGCCGGCCTCGGTGCGGGCAAGTTCTCCTTTCTGCACCACCAGCCAACTGTCTATCTGGCTGAAAAAACTGGCAAAGCGCCCACCAATCTCTGTTTGAAAATGCTCCTGGGCCTTGGCCTTCCTGCCATTCTGGAAGAGGTTGATCATCAGCATCAGTTCCCTATAAAGGTCTTCATACTGGTGCTGGAGATTCAACATCCGATCTCGGCCAGCGGCGACCTCGTTACTGCCACTGGCAAGCGGCAGGGTCTCAATCAGGTCCACCGCCGCCTGTAGGCTCTTGACCTCCTCCCCAACCTGGATCGCAGTCTCCTGAAAATTGGCCCCGTCAACCGTCTTGCCGTAGATGAAGATGTCCTGGGCCTCACTGAGCTGCCGGTTCACCGCATTTTTCAGGTTTAGCAGAGCGGCGTACTGATGATGGATGCTCAATAATCTCTGGACGTAACGTCCCTCTTCCCGCGCCATGGAGGAGTTCAAAGCCAGCAGGGAAATAACCAGCAGACAGATGGCGGCAAAGGAGATGATCAGTTTGTTACGAAGTGACATAATGGAAGTGGCCTTGCTAAAAGGAAAGGCGCCAAATCAGGCGCCTTTCCAAAAAATCTTAAATGATAGAGCAAGTTAATCCATGCTGCATTCAAAATGGCATTCCAGCAAGCATTCGAGCCGAGACCGCGAAGGCAAACGAGCAGCGACGAGACCGTACTCAAGTACGTCGAGGAGCTGCGCAGTGTAGCCGACAAAGGTATCGGTTTGAATGCGAACTGGAATTAATCCCGGCGGTTGCCGAGAAACTGCAGCAGGCTCAAGAAGAGATTGATGAAATCCAGGTACAGGGTCAAGGCCCCCATGATGGCCACCTTCTGGATAGCGGCTTCACCCTGATTCATAATCCCCGCCGCCCCAATCTGGGTAATCTTCTGGACATCATAGGCAGTCAGCCCGGTGAAGATGATGACGCCAAGCCCGGAGACCACCCAGGAGATCATCGGACTGCCGAGAAAGATATTGACCACCGAAGCGATAACCATGCCGATCAGGCCCATGAACATGAACGAACCCATGCCGGTGAGGTCTCTCTTGGTCACCAGTCCATAGACGGCCATCGCCCCGAACATGCCGGCGGTAATGAAGAAGGTGGCCGCCACCGAGGACATGGTATAGACCAGCAGGATGGCCGACAGGGTAACGCCGTTTAAGACAGAATAGGCCACAAAAAGGCCGGTGGCTGCCTGGGAAGATATGCGCTCAATCCGGGCCGACAGAAAGAGGACCATGCCGATCTCGGCAAACATCAGCCCGTAAAACACCATTTTGTTGCCAAAGATGAGCTGCTGCATGGCCTGAGAATTGGCGGTAAAAAAAGCGGCAAGGCCGGTCAGCCCCAGACCGATGGCCATCCAATTAAAGACCTTGGCCAGAAAAATGGTTGAGGCCTGGACATTGGCCTGCTGAATGGTTGCGACTGGTGGTGGTCCCATTTGCGTATACATCTGTGTTTCTCCTTTGCTAAAATTATTAAAACAACGGTGGCCGTTGCCACCTTAAAACTACAGTCCAGGCTCCCTAGCCAAAGCAGAGGCCGCAATCCGGGCAGGTCAGGGCCTGACTGCCACCCTGCGCGTTGACTGAAAAGGTGCAACCACAGGCCGGGCAGCAATTCTCCCCGCCCTCCGGATCAAACCCGTAATCAGCGACCGCGTCATGAACACCGTGGCTGGCTGTCTGCCGCT
>JANNQL010000034.1:0-5303 GCA_031400755.1 Pseudomonadota bacterium
GGGGCAACTGGGTGATCAACCAGACCTACAACGCCGCCATGTTGGCCGAGGCCCTGTGCAAGCTGGAGGGGTTCACCTATGCCCCGTCGGATGCCATCTACTGGCAGCACGGCCACTCCACCGAGCGGGACTTCGTCTACATCACCACCGCCAGCCTCACCCACGAACAGTTGCAGGAACTGGCCGATGAGGTAGGGCCGGAGCGCTCGCTCCTCGTGCTCTGCACCGCCTTCCGGGGCCGGGGTGATTATGTCAATCTCACGGTCAAGAAGATCCCCCGCCAAGTCCTCTCCCGCTGCGAATGGGGCCATGACGACTACAGCCTCAAGGTCGAGAACTTGCCGCAGAAACCGGCAGAACCAGGCCAGCTCTCCCTGTTCGGCGCGGAGGAGAATTCATGACCGCAAAAAAAATGGCCAAGAATCCAGACGCACTCCTCCACGACCTTCGCAGTTTGATCGAGGAGACCCGTGCCACGGTCGCCACCACGGTCAATGCCGCCTTGACCACGCTCTACTGGCGCGTGGGGCAACGCCTGCAGCGAGAGATATTGAAGGGCGAACGAGCTGAATACGGCAAAGAGATTTTGCCAACACTGTCGGCGAAATTGACCAGCAGCTATGGCCGCGGCTGGAGTGAACGGAATCTCGCCTATATGGTGCGGTTGGCTGAGGTGTTTCCCGAAAGCTCAATTTTGCAGGCGCTGTCTGCAAAATTGAGCTGGAGCCATTTCAAGGCGATTATCTATCTCGATGATCCGCTGAAACGCGACTTTTACGCCGAAATGTGCCGGATCGAAAGCTGGAATACCCGCACCCTGCAAAAGAAGATAGATTCCATGCTCTTCGAGCGCACAGCCCTGTCCAAGAAGCCAGACGAGTTGATTCGCCTGGAACTGGACGGTCTGCGAGCAGAAGACCGGTTGACCCCGGACCTGGTCTTCCGTGACCCATATTTTCTCGATTTTCTTGGTCTCAACGACCGTTATCTGGAGAAAAATTTGGAGGACGCCATCCTGCGGGAACTGGAGCAATTTCTCCTGGAGCTTGGGGTGGGCTTCACCTTCGTCGCCCGTCAGAAGCGCATCCAGGTGGATAACGACGATTACTATCTGGACCTACTCTTTTTTCATCGCCGCTTGAAACGGCTGGTGGCCATCGAGTTGAAACTGGGCGAGTTCAAACCTGCGGACAAGGGTCAGATGGAACTCTATCTGCGCTGGCTGGACAAATACGAGCGGCAACCTGGCGAGGAAATGCCCATCGGCCTTATCCTCTGCGCCGGTAAAAAGCATGAGACAGTGGAACTCCTGGAGCTGGAGAAGAGTTCCATCCGGGTGGCGGACTACTTGACCGAACTTCCCCGGCGGGAGGTTCTGGAGCAGGAGCTGCATAAGGCCATGATGCAGGCCCGGCAACGATTTGCCGAGCACCATGGAAAATCGAAGGAGGTCACGCCATGAGCCGCCATGTCAATGCTATCTCCGGCCGCCTCTCTCTTCGGCCACCCCAGCGGCAGTCGCTCGAAATCCTGCATCGCATTACCGAGATCGCGCCGCCGGGTAAGGATGCCGATAGCGCCGCCATGCTGGCCTCCATCCAGAGCGAATTCCCGCAGGTCGCAGACTTCGAACGTGAGTTCCCCTCGCTCTGCTTTGCTCTTGCCACCGGCGTCGGCAAGACACGATTGATGGGGGCCTTTATCAGCTACCTCCATCTGGCCCACTCCATTGACAACTTCTTCGTGCTGGCCCCGAATCTCACCATCTATAACAAGCTGATTGCCGATTTCACGCCGAACACCCCGAAATATGTCTTTAAGGGCATTGCCGAGTTCGCGGTCAATGCGCCAGTCGTCATCACCGGCGACACCTACGAGAGCGGTGCCTGGGTGAGAGAAGAGTCGCGCAAGCAAAGCCGGTTGCCGGGCATGGTGGGGCCGGACGGGGTGCACATTAACATCTTCAACATCTCCAAGATCAACTCCGAGGTGCGGGGCGGCAAGGCCCCCAAAATCAAGCGGCTGTCCGAGTACATCGGCGAGAGTTACTTCGATTATCTGGCCGGGCTTCCGGACCTGGTGCTTTTGATGGACGAGTCACACCGCTACCGGGCTAGCGCCGGGGTCCGGGCCATCAACGAACTTAAACCAATCCTGGGCCTGGAGCTGACCGCCACCCCCTTTGTCGAGACCAGCAAGGGGCCTCTGCCCTTCAAAAACGTCATCTACGACTATGCCCTGGGCCGGGCCATGGCCGACGGCTTTGTCAAGGAGCCGGCAGTGGTGACTCGGAAGGACTTCAACCCGGCCGGGATGTCGGCGGAGGAGATCGAGCGCTTGAAGTTGGAGGACGGCATCCGCCTGCACGAGAGCGTCAAGGTGGAACTGGAGACCTACGCCCGCGAGGCAGGCCAGCCTATCGTCAAACCCTTTCTCTTGGTCATCGCTCGCGACACCACCCATGCCGGGCAACTCCTGACCCGCATCCAGTCGGACGACTTCTTCAAGGGCCGTTATCGCGACAAGGTCATCCAGGTGGATTCCAGTAAGACCGGTAAGGACGAGGAGGAGATGATCGAGCGCTTGCTCAAGGTGGAGGCGACGACCGAACCGACTGAGATCGTCATTCATGTCAACATGCTGAAAGAGGGCTGGGACGTAACCAACCTCTACACCATTGTCCCGCTCAGGGCCGCCAACGCCCGCATCCTCATCGAGCAAAGCATAGGCCGGGGTCTGCGCCTGCCTTACGGTAAGCGGACCGGCGTCATAGCGGTTGACCGCTTGAACATCGTGGCCCATGACAAATTCCAGGAGATTATCGACGAGGCGGGGCGGCCTGGCTCCGCCATCCATTTACAGACCGTGGTCCTTGATGGCGACGACTTGGGAAAGAAGACTATGACCGTGGTCTCGCAGTCGCAACTGGCAACCAAACTTGGACTGCTCCCCGCGCATACGACCACCAGTACGTCGGTGGCTGGCCAGGGCGCAACGCCGCTGTTCTCGAAACCAGAAGAGCAGAAGGTGGCCCGGATTGCCTGGGAGGTTATCAAACAACTTGAAAATCAACCGCAGACCTTGCCGTCAGTGACCCATCTCGATAGGCCGGAGATTCAGGCCGCCATCGTCAAGGCAGTGGAGGCACAACACCAGCCCGTACAATTGGCACTCGATGGCTTCGAGGAAAAAACGGACATTGCCGCAGTCGTGGCCAAGACCGTGGAAATGGTAGCTCAACAGACCATTGACATCCCGCGTATTCTGGTGGTGCCGAAGGGAGAGGTGAAATCGGGATTTGCGCCATTCACCCTGGCGCTCGACACCATGCGCTATCAGGCGGTGTCGGACGAGTTATGGATACAACAACTGCGAACCAACGAGCGCGAGGTGTTGTCCCTTGGGCGGGCCGGTAACGACGAGGCGCGTCTGGAGGATTATGTGGTGGCTGGCTTGATCGACTTTGACGACATCTCCTATGATGATCATGCCGATCTGCTCTACGACTTGGCCGCGCAGACAGTGCGTCATTTAGAGACCTACCTTTCGGAGGAAGACACGGCCAAGGTTTTGCGCTGCCACCAGAAAGACATTGCCCGTTTCATTCACGCTCAGATGCAGGAGCATTATTGGGAGGCGGCGGTCGGCTATGAGGTGAAGGTGAGTCGTGGATTCACCGAACTGAAAGAGAGTGCCTATACCTGTGCGGAACCGGCCGCCGACTACAAGGTGTCGCCGGTGGATAAAAGCAACATGGCGAAGTATCTCTTTGGCGGCTTTTGCCGCTGCCTCTATCCGGTGCAGAAATTTGCCTCGGAGGCGGAACGAAAGCTGGCGATGATCCTCGAACGCGAGGCCATCAAGTGGTTTAAACCCGCCAAGGGCCAGTTTCAGATTTTCTACCGCCATGGTGCGGATCATATGGAATATCAACCGGACTTCGTGGCCGAGACCAACGATGCGATCTACATGCTGGAACCCAAGGCCGCAAACCAGATGATTGATGAAGTCGTACTTGCCAAAAAGGAAGTCGCAAGAAAATGGTGTGCCAATGCCACGGACTATACAGCAAGTTTCGGAGGCAAGTCATGGTGCTATCTGTTGATCCCACACGACGCGATTGCCTCGAACATGACCTTGGATGCTTTGGCTCGGCGATACAGAGACTAGGGGAAATGATACCTTCGCTGAGGGCGCTCTGGGGGGGGAATGGTGCGGCAAAGGAAGAAGGTGGGATATTATCCTTAACCTGAGCTTACTACTCATCGCGAATGCCCCGCTGGGCCGCCACAGCGTCTCCTCTCCAGGAGAGTTGGCCACAGAGGTCTGTGAAGCTACGTTTAGCCGCCGTTATCTGGCCGGTTTTCGGCACCTGTCCGCGCCGTTCAAGCAGAAACTGGTAAAAATCTTGAATCTCGCGGCGTGAGGCGGGGGGGAGTGGGGAAAGATCGAGCTGGTTGGCGGTTGTTGTCATGGTGTGATCCTCTCTCAGAGTATGTCAATAGAGTACCACAGGGAGAAAAACGTGACAAGGGGATGGCGGCAATTCGTAACCTGGGGAAGGGCTATGCGACCCTGGTGCGGCAAGGAGGTACTGCCGAGGCCGGGCGCCGGATTGCCCAAGGCTGGTTCGGGGTGAAGAAAATTTAGGAGGGTACAACCATGAATCGCAGGGATGCTCTACAGGTGCTTACCCGTGCCAAACCTGAATTGGTAAGGCGTTATGGGGTTGTCCGCTTGGCGTTGTTCGGCTCCATGGCACGGAATGAAGCGCGTCCGGACAGTGACGTGGATGTCGTGGTGTCGTTCGATGGACCGGCGACGTCAGAGCGTTATTTTGGCGTGCAGTTTTATCTGGAGGAGACGCCCTCGGCTGTGCGGTCGATCTGGTGACCGAGAAGGCCTTACGTCCCGAACTACGACCCTTTATCGAACAGGAGGCGGTCAATGTCTGAGCGCGAAATCGACAACGACATCCTGTGGAGCATCGTCGAACAGGATATCCCGGCCCTGCTGTCGCAACTTCAGGCACTCAAGAGCCATTTTACAGGATCAGGAGGCAAAAGCCCGGCATGAGCACAACACGAGTTGAAGAACTGATCGAGGAATTCGACTGGTATGATGGCGTCTACAAGCGGGACGAAATGGAGGAGGCCCTTGCCATCAGGGAAGAGATCACCCCCCATCTGATCCGCATTCTCGAAGAGGTCGCCGATGATCCCCTGCTCTATGCCCAGGAAGACCACTATGCCAATGTCTATGCCGTGGCCCTCCTGGCCCATTTCCAGGAACCGGCGGCCCTG
>JANNQL010000035.1:0-10329 GCA_031400755.1 Pseudomonadota bacterium
GACCAGGAGATCGGCATACAGACCATCCGGGCCGGCGACATCGTTGGCGAGCATACGGTCTATTTTGCCGGGGCCGGCGAGCGCATCGAGATCACCCATCGCGCCCACAGCCGCGACAATTTCGCCCAAGGGGCCGCTATGGCCGCAGCCTGGGTGACCAGCCAGCAGAACGGTCTCTACACCATGTTCGACGTCCTGGGCCTGCAGGATTTTTAATGGCGCTAGTCTTTATCGGCCTCGGCTCGAATCTGGGCAATGGCCCGGCCAACCTGCAAGAGGCCTGGCGACGACTGGGGGCAGGTTCTGAGCTGACACCCTTGACCATGTCCCATGCCTATCGTTCGGCCCCGGTGGGCATGGCCTCCGTGCAAATGTTCACCAACGCCGTTGGTGTCTGTGAGACCAGACTGACGCCCCAGGCTCTGCTGGCCAAGCTATTGCAGACCGAGGCGGCCATGGGCCGTGATCGGGTCCAGGGCCGGGACAGGGTCATCGACTTGGATATCCTCTATTATGATGATTTTGTCGCGCAGGATCTTACGCTCTCCATCCCCCATCCTGAAATCAGTAAGCGGCTATTTGTCCTGGCGCCGCTCACGGAGTTGGCCCCAGACCACAAACATCCGGTGAGCGGCCTGACCAGTCGCGAGATGCAACGCCGGGTGGCTGATCAGACGGTCGAGCAAATACCCTGGAAGTGATGGCATGAGCCCCTTACGTTTATTGATCCTGGCCGCTCTGGGCTATATCCTCTACCGGCTGCTTTTTGGCAAAAAAACAGCCCCCCCTCAGGGAACGGCGTCACCAAACGGGCCTGCTCGGGTCGCCGACGATGTCCTGGTAGAGGACCCGATCTGTCACACCTATATCGCGCAGCAGGGGGCGGAGTCGTTGACGCTTTTGGGGACAACCTATTATTTTTGCAGCCCGGAGTGCCGCAAAAAATTTCAATCCGATAAAAGGAGCTAACCGATGAAATTCTTTATTGATACCGCAAATGTTGATGAAATCAGAGAGGCAGTGGCCCTGGGCATGGTCGATGGCGTCACCACCAACCCTTCCCTGATCGCCCGGGAAAAACGTCCCTTTGAGAAGATCATCAAGGAAATCGCTGGCCTAGTCGATGGCCCGATCAGCGCCGAGGTCATCAGTCTCGAAACCAAGGGCATGGTGACTGAAGGCAAGAAGCTCGCCAAGATCCACAAGAATATCGTCATCAAGGTGCCCATGACCCCGGATGGCTTGAAGGCCACCCGCATCTTTGCGGCAGAGGGCATCAAGACCAACGTCACCCTGGTCTTTTCCGCCACCCAGGCCCTGCTCGCCGCCAAGGC
Source organism: Pseudomonadota bacterium (assembly GCA_031400755.1). Lineage (GTDB taxonomy): Bacteria > Desulfobacterota > Desulfobulbia > Desulfobulbales > VMSU01 > VMSU01. The sequence continues at coordinate 1,335 of JANNQL010000035.1, forward strand.
CGGGGCCACCTATGCCAGCCCCTTTGTCGGACGGCTGGACGACATCTCACTCACCGGCATGGACCTGGTCAGCGATATTATGACCATCTACGATAATTATGGCTACTCCACCGAGGTCATTGTCGCCTCGGTCCGCAATCCGACCCATGTCCTGGATGCGGCCTTGATCGGCGCTGATATCGCCACCATCCCCTTCAAGGTTATCCTGCAACTGGCCCAACACCCGCTCACCGACCGCGGTATCGAAAGCTTCCTGGCGGATTGGGAAAAACGGAAAAAGTAACGGCTGGTTGAATACAACGTAAAAAGGCGGGACACCCGGCAGGTGTCCCGCCTTTTTTACGTTTTTAACCCCGGATTCAGTCGTGGGGAAAATTAGGGTAAGGTCTCTCAGTCAAGCAGGCCGCACGCGAAAAAAGTATTCTCTGGACTACAAGACCTGACCGTTCGCAGTAACAGCAGTAAATCTAACGGGTTGAAGTCCCGTCTGGGGAGTTGTCCGTACGCCCCGGTAGCATGAGGAAGCGGCGTTGTGGTAACATGGGGTCGTGAGTTTCCAAACAGCAAGAAAGCAGGCCGTAACGCAAGTGAACCCATGAGTAGCCTCGTAAATTGCACTGGAGAAGCCGACCCTGTGGTCAGAAGGGGAAGGCCGTTGGATGGGTACTGGAATAACGGAAGTAGTCCCATCGACTCTCGGGGTAGCAGGGTCGGCATGTTTTCGAAGATTTATTGCCCAGTGCTGGAGACCCGTTATCGGTGGTGGGGAGGCCACCGACCTCTGCGTATAAGGCAACGAAATCGCAGTGGCCCGAGACGGGAGTCGGAGGGGTTCATAGTACCGTTTGAGTTCGAGGGACAACATAACCCCGGACGAGGGAAGGGACCCTACTTTGTTCATGCAACCAAAGAGCGGAGGATCAGGGGATTGCCATGTCGCTAACCACCCCGGACAGAATCAGAACGCTACAGAGGAAGCTGTATGCCAAGGCCAAGCAAGAACCGGCCTATCGCTTTTACGCACTCTACGACAAGATCATTCGGGAAGACATACTCAGTCACGCCTGGCGACTTGTTCGAGCCAACCAAGGGAGTCCTGGTATTGATGGGATCAGCTTTACGGCCATAGAGGATGGAATAGGGGTAGAAACGTTTCTGCGGGAACTGGCCCGTGATTTGAAAGAGAAGACCTACCGAGCCCAACCGGTGCGGCGTGTTATGATTCCCAAAACGGACGGCAGTCAACGACCGCTGGGGATACCGACAATTCGTGACCGGGTAGCACAAATGGCGGTGAAGCTCATCATCGAACCGATCTATGAAGCTGATTTTTGTCCGCATTCATACGGATTCCGACCGAAGAGATCGGCCCACGATGCCGTGGATGATATTGCTACTACACTATGGGCAGGCTACACCCAAGTCATTGATGCCGATCTGTCGAAATACTTTGACAGTATTCCGCACGCCAAGCTGATGGCCGTGGTTGCCGAGCGTATTGTTGATGGGGGGATATTATACCTCATTAAGCAATGGCTGAAAGCCCCGGTCATCGGCGAAGATGAAAATGGAGTAAAGAAGACTGTGGGCGGCGGCAAATCCAATCGCAAAGGGACGCCGCAGGGCGGTGTAATCTCCCCGCTGTTGGCCAACTGCTACTTGCATATTCTTGACCGGATATGGCAGAGGCGGCACCTGAAAGGCAAACTGCAAGCGCATCTCGTGCGTTATGCGGACGACTTTGTGGTCATGTGTCGAAAAGATGTAGAGGAACCGCTGAAAGTGGTGCGTCATGTACTGGAACGTCTTGGTCTCAGCCTCAACGAGACTAAGACCCACATCGTGGATGCCACTCAAACGGGATTCAACTTCCTGGGTTTTACGATTCAGATGAGTCAAGGTGCAAGAACTGGAAATCCGTATCCGAGTGTCCGCCCGGCAGACAAATCGCTGAAGAAGATCAAGGCGAAGCTGACGGAGCTGACAGGAAGGAACTTGACCCCTGTCCCCTTGGGAGACATAGTGGAAACCGTTAATCGTAGCCTGAGAGGCTGGGTGAATTACTTCCACTATCGAAACTCAAGTGAGGTGCTGGGAAAGGTCAGGAGCCATGCGGAAGACCGGCTACGCACTCACTTGATGAAGCGTCATAAGGTGAAGGTCAGAGGAACCGGCTTCCGTCGCTTTCCGAGTCGGGATCTCTATGATCGTTATGGGCTATACAAGGTTCCCACAGTCGCGGGTTGGCGCAAAGCACATGTCTTGGTGTGAAGAGCATCGGAAAGCCGGATGCGGGAAAACTGCATGTCCGGTTTGATGAGGGGAGGTTGATGGACGATCATTCCGGTGGACACGTAGTAGCCGCGTGCGGCAAGGCGTTAATGAAAGTCCCGGCCACTGGTCTGATATCAGCTTCCTACTCTACCAGGCATTTGTCAAATTGGCCAAGGAGCGGCCATCAAGCGTGGCTCTCGCGAGATTTCTCTGCGGCATCACGACGCCCGCACTAGGCATCCAGCAAGTCAAGCAGCTTGCCGACTTCGGTACGCTGGAGCAGTATTCCTTCCCTGAGGTCAAGGCCTGGGTGGATAGTTCCCGAGAGGGCTGACAAAGGGAAATTGACCTCGCGCGGAGGCGCAGTGACGCTGTAGGGCGCAATAGCGGAGCGTATTGCGCCGGATGTGTTGGACCCCGGAAGTAATTGTTTTCCCTTTCTTGATTTGATTGCCGTGTATCATCGGTTGGCAAATTGGGTATACAAATAAAATGTTGTGCCCGTGTTTGACCTATCATCTGGCGTAATACGCTTCGCTATTACGCCCTACGCATATCGGCATCATGGTGTTTACCGCGGATCAAGTCACAAGAGAAAAGGGAACAGAACAAGACCGAGCTCCCAGCAGCCTGCTTGGCGATTCCGCCAAGTGTCCCCACTATTGCCGAAGTGCCAACCCCCTCTTTTCAGCAGCAGCCTTGATCCGTTCCACCAGTTCGTCAATCTCCACCGGCTTCATCAGGTAGTCAAAAAGACCGCGCCGCATGCCTTCGATGCCGACTGCGGTCGAACCATGACCACTGACGATGATGACCTCCATGGCCGGATCAAATTTCTTGAACAGGCTCAAGGCGTCGAGGCCGTCAAGGCCTGGCATCCGCAAGTCAAGCACCACGACATCAGGTTGCCAGTTGGCCCGCAGCAAGGTCATGGCGTCTTCGGCGCAGACAGCGGTTTGCGTTTCAAAATTTCTGAGGGTCAAGCGCTCGGATAACGGTTGGGCAAACTCGATCTCATCATCAACAATCATGACTCTTGTTTTATTCATTGGAGGGCACCTCCTGGGGCGCTGGCAATAATTGGAAAAATAAGCGTAAAGGTGGAGCCGCGGCCGACAGTGCTATCTACAAAAATTTCTCCACCCAGTTTTTTGACCAGGCCGTAGGTAATAGAGAGGCCGAGCCCAGTGCCTTGCGACTCTTTGCTGTTTTTTGTGGTAAAAAACGGTTCAAAAATATTCTCGAGTACCTCGGGTGGCATGCCGGGACCGTTGTCAACGATATCCACTTGCAGGTGATTGGCATTCAACAGAAAAGAGATGATTTTAACATCTCCATCCTTGCCGACCGCGTCGATGGCGTTATTGATGATATTTAAAAATATTTGCTGCAACTGGCCCCGATCACTTCTGACCAGCGGCAGGTCCGCTTGCAGGTCCTGGGTTATCTCGATGTTGTGGTAGGACGCTTCTTTGGCGAGAAATCCCAAGACATCATTGATCACATCATTGATCTGCACCGGTTCGAACTTGACGTCCATCCTTCTGGCAAAGCCCAAGAGGCGGTGGGTGATGGTCCGGCTACGGTCAACCGCACCCTGCAATGAAGTGAGTTGGCTGAGAAATTTTTCCTTGTAAACAAATTCATCCATATTCTCGAGCAGGTCCTTCATAAGACCTGCCTTTTCGTTGATGATGGCCAGGGGATTATTGATTTCATGGGCAACGCCCGCGGCCAGGCGCCCGATGGAGGCCAGTTTGTTGGTATGTTCGGTATGGGCCAGGACGACATTTCGTTCATCATCGGCGCTACGCACCGTCATCGCCACATGGCGGGCGACGCGAAAGGCAATGATAACGACGAGAGTTGTGCAGACAAAGAAAAGCCACAGGCCCTGGTGATTGGAGGCGATCCAGGCTGGTTTGTCGGCGTAGCCCTGCAACTCCAGGACAACAATCCAAGGGGTATGTTCAACATGACCAAAGGCATGGAGGACAGACTTCTTGCCGGTTTTTTCCGCAAGGAGGATCGACCGCATCGGCGGGATGTCGGGTAGTGGAAAGCGGTCGTTGACCTTGCCGTAATGGCGGGATGAGTTCTGCAGTTCGCCATTACGGTTGACCAGGAATACATCGGTGACTACCTCGGAATAGATCGCGGCCAGAAACCGGTCCAGTTTCTCGGTATCAATACTTGCCCGTAAGACCCAATGGCCTTGCCCTTCAGGCATCATTTTGCTGACAGCAATGACGAAATGCGGCACATGGCGGTAGCCCATGAACACTTCGCTGATGTACATTTTTTTGGCCAAGGTCCGGGTGTACCATTCGCTTGACAGGTAATTTTTGCCAACCAGATTAAAAGGGCCGGAATAGGCCTGCTGAATGCCGTCAGGGCCAATGGCGCTTAAGTCAACCACCCCGAAGAAATCCTGATTAAGCTTTGCAAAAACTTTGTCGAGTTTTCCTTGGTTAGCCAAGTCTTCAAAGGTGTAAGCATCCGAGATGATTTGAATCGCCGTGGTCAGTTTTTGCAGATAGGCCTCAATGGTCTGCCTAGCGCTTTCGGCACTCAGGCGGGCATTGATGCTTGTTTCTTCACGTAGGAGTGTCCGGTATTGGATGAAACTCAAGCTCGCCATGACGCTGAGCGGCAGGATGCCAATGAGCAGCAAAATGACCAGGAGGCGTCGTCGTAGGCCCTGGTAGCGACCCTTCGCGCAAAAGGCGCCATCGGCAGTGACCCCGCAAAGTATTCCTCCCGTTGCCTTCAAAAACTTTGAAAGAGGCTTGTTCATAAAGATTTATCCCCTTGTGAATTTCGTAAAATCGCGCCAGACTTGAGTGAGCCGTTAGCGGCCAGGCGCAAGGCCTCGACTATCGAACCAATCACCTTGTCAATTACGGTAATCTTCTTCCAGGTCAGATACTCGAAATGCGCCTCTTCAATGCCACCGCAGACCACCAGGGAGATTCCCTCCTTGATGATCAAACTGCAAAGTTCGTCGGCGGAGGGGCCGGGCAGGAGGATGTTGCGCGGTTTTCCCACAGGCGTGTTGTTGTCGGTCTCAACGATCAGCACCTCTGTCGCCAAATCGAAGCGAGGTGCGACATCATTATCCCGAAGCGTTAAGAGTATCTTCATGGGTTTAGTCAAGGGCGTAGCGCTTGATCTTGCGCCACAGGGTGCTTCGGCCCCAGCCAAGCTGTATGGCCGCCAGGCTGCGGTTTCCCCCTGTCTTCATAAGCGCTGCCAATATTTGTCCCTTTTCAATCTCCGACCACGTACTTCCCTGGGCGAAATTCATCTCGGAGGGAACCGGCGGCAAGGCGTTCCTGCCGTCGCCCTGGCGCTCGCCATCCTCCACCCTGGCTGATTGGCTGGCAGGCTGGGTGCTGACGGTAGGAGCGTGGATGTAGGTGGGGAGATGAGCAGGGGTGATCCGTTCACCCGGACAGACATTGACCGCATACTCAACGATATTGCGGAGTTCGCGGACATTGCCGGGGTAGGCGTAGCGGGTCAACTCTGCCATGGTCTCTTCAGAGAACCCCTTGATGTCTTTGCCAAGACTAGTGGAAAACAATTTGACAAAGTGGTCCAAGAGCAGGGTGGTGTCGTCGCCACGTTCCCGGAGGGCCGGCAAGTGGGCGCGCAGTACATTTAATCGGTAATAAAGATCTTCCCGGAAAGTACCATCCTTCACCATTTGTCGCAGATCGCGATTGGTTCCGGTAATCAGGCGAACGTCAACCTGGACTTTTTTTGAACTGCCCAAAGGGAAAAATTCCCGGTCGTCAAGAACTGTAAGCAGTTTCACCTGTAGCGCCAAAGGCAGATCGCCAATTTCAGTCAAAAAAAGTGTTCCACCTTGGGCCAGACGGAACATGCCGGGCTTGTCTGAGTGGGCGCCGGTATAAGCGCCACGGACATGACCAAATAGTTCTGACTCAAGGAGGGTCTCCGGCAGGGCGCCGCAATTGACCTTGATAAAGGGATAGGAGGCCCGCTTTGATTCATGGTGAATCGCCTCGGCCAGCAGGTCCTTGCCGGTGCCGGTCTCGCCGGTGATGAGCAGGGTGGTGTCGGTGCGGGCGAGGATTGGCATAAAATCAAGGATCTCCTGCATCTTAGGACTATGTCCCAGGATGCCCTTGGCCTCGCTGAGACCTTGGCGTTGTCGGTCATGCGCCTTTAAAGCGGTGATATCTTCAACCGCCACCATATAGCCTATTTTCTTGCCGTTCTGGCTGTTGAGGGGCGACACAAAGAAGCGTACTAACGCCTTTTTTCGGTTGACGTTAATGATGTCGCCTTCGAGTGAGAGGATCTCGACAGTGTCAAAGGTGCTTTCCAAGATGCTCTTTTTGATGTCAGGGTTGGCTCGAAGCACAAAGTCACAGCCCACGCCACGCACATCATTGGCGGCGTATCCAGTAACCGCCTCGAAAATGCGGTTTGCAGAGACGATGCGCCCCTCGTTGTCGATTAGGACAACTCCATGCGGCAGGCCGTTAAGCAGGTTCAGGAGGTCCAGGCCACTAAAGGCGGAAGGATCATATTGTTTCATGGCTGAGCAGTTTCCCCTATGGAAAGGTAGTTGGGTTCATATTATTTCGTTTTGTTTCAATGTGCAATATTTAATTTATTAATTTTATTATTTTGATCAAGTTATTGATAATATGTCATTTAATTTTAATATTTGCTGTTGGTTGGTGGGTGTTTGGGGGAGTATGGAAATGCTTCATGTCAGCATCGTGTCCATATGTTTCACAATCGGTTCTTTTTGTTTCAGTTTGGTTTAGTTGGCATGCTAGCGTGAAACATTGTGCCGCTATCTATTTTGTAACATACTGTTTATTCAATATTTATTAAGTTGGCACGATTGGTGCTACATAGAAAAGACAGACAAGAAAGACAGGTCAGTTAATCCTTCACTAGGAGGTGTGCCATGAAAAATGAAATAAACGACGAACGCAGCTGGATGGATGCCGTGACCTTTGCCGAGGCCGGAGAATGGGAGACTGCTCTCACCATGGCCCCTCTGCCCACCAAGAGCAAATGGGCCGAGTTCTTTGAACAGGTTTTTATGGCGGTGGCCTTTGCCGAGGAAGGAATGCATGAAGAGGCGAAGCGTCTGGTCGGCATTAAGCCGCAGCCGCCGAAGAGAATCAAAAGTTTTCTCGATTCCATTGGCCTGCGGGATGTAAGAATGACCTACGGCATCCTGCAAGAGGGCGCATCATGCTAGTCAGCCGTTAGATGTGGCCTGTGATTTTTTCCGCACGGCGCAAACCGGGGAAAGCATTGGGCCCCAGAGGCATGAGTCCCGTTGTTCTTATTGAGAGCACTGATTCAGTCTTCGCAGAAAAAATCGCGAGTACCCTCGACCAATGGGGCTTCCGCCACCTACAGCTAGGGGATGACAATGAGTTTGATCTGCCGGAGGACGAGGGTGATGTAGTGTTGCTTGATATCAGGGACTTGGCCGATGATGCCTTTGGCCAGGTGTACTCGATCAGGCAACAGCATGCGGGGGTTGAGGTCGTCCTGATCAACAAGCCGGACAATGTGGTGGCCTCCATTGCTGGCATGAAGGCCGGCGCCTTTGATGAAATCATCGTGCCATTCGATACCGGCACCTTGCAAACAATCATCACTGACGCCTGCGCGCGGGTGCGAGCGGCCCGCGCCAAAAAGACCAAGAAACCGTTGCTGACCCGCTTCAGTGAGGCCATGATGGCCGCCACCTTTGCCCAGGCCGGCGATTTTGAAGGTGCCTTAGATTTGCTGGATAAACCAGCGCCACGACGAACCGATAAATCAGCAGCAAAGACAAAGAAGAAAGACGGTGGTTCATAACCTCACGTCATGACTGGAGGTCATATGGGAGACATCAGAATCCTACTTGTTGATGATGAAGAAAATTTCATCAATACCATTTCCGAACGCCTTGACCTGCGTGACCTGGCAAGCGACACAGCCTTCAACGGTCAGCAGGCCCTTGACTGTGTTGATGATCGGGAGCCGGATGTTATGGTGCTTGATCTCAAGATGCCTGGAATTGACGGCATGGAGGTCTTGCGTCAGGTGCGGGCAAAATACCCCGACATCCAGGTGATTATCCAGACCGGCCACGGCAACGACCTTGATGAGGCCGAGGCCAGACGGCTCGGGGTCTTCGATTATTTGCAGAAACCGGTCGACATCGAGTTGCTGGTCGATAGGATCAAGGCGGCCCATCAAGCCAAAAAGGCCTCGACCAGTTATATGTCAGCCGCCGCCTTTGCCGAGGCTGGCGAGCATGAGAGCGCCATGGATATGATGCACGATAAGCACGACAAGAAGCGGGCCTAATCGGCCCGTTTGCCGTTTTTAGCATATCTCCATGATGATCACGCCGGGACTAAGCCATAAGCCGCTGGAATCATTATGAAGATCTACTCGGCAACCATACGGGCTGATGCGCTGAAGGTCAAATCCAGAGAATCTTACTACGCGCGACAAAAACAACTTTTTATCCTGCTGGTGGTCCTGGTGTCGGTACTGCCGCTTTTTTTGATCGGCTGGGCCTCTAAACAGTATTACCGGCAATCATGGATGCAGCAGACCTCGGTCGATCTGAAGAGCTCGGCCGAGAGCAGAAAAGAAATTATCGACCGTTTCTTAAGCAATCAGGAAGACATTCTGACCAGCCTGATTGATCTTTACGGTCTTGATG
>JANNQL010000036.1:0-6107 GCA_031400755.1 Pseudomonadota bacterium
GTCTTTGTCAACGGCCGTCTGGCGCGGGAGCGCACCCCTGAGGAGCTCCAGAAGTTGATCGACGAAGCCCTGAAGAAGAAGTGAGCGACGGCCAAGACACTAAACGCGAACTTGAATTGCAGGATTCGGTCCGCGCCGCCGAACTCTATGGTCCGCAGAACAGAAACCTGGCCAGCATTGAGCAGGCGGTGGGGGTCACCATCAATGTCCGTGGCACCCGAGTCACAATTGGCGGCCCGGACCATGGCGTCGCCTTGGCCGCCAACCTTCTGGAGCAGCTGCTCGGTCTGCTACAGGCCGGCTACCCGCTCTATCCGCCCGACATCGCTTACGGCATCAGGGTCCTGGAAAAACAGCCCCGCGCCATCCTGAAAGACATCTTTTTAGACCAGGTCTATCTGACTGGCAACAAAAGGGTCATCTCGCCAAAGAGCATCAACCAGAAGGCCTATATCGACGCCATCAAACAAAACGATATCGTCTTCGGCACCGGCCCGGCGGGCACCGGTAAGACCTATCTGGCCGTGGCCATGGCGGTGGCGGCCTACAGCAAGGGTCTGGTGCGCTCCATCATTCTGACCCGGCCGGCGGTGGAGGCGGGTGAAAAATTGGGCTTTCTGCCCGGCGACCTGGCTGAGAAGATCAACCCCTACCTCCGCCCCCTGCACGATGCCTTAAACGACATGCTGGGCAGGGAGAAGGCCGCGGCCCTCATCGAAGAAGAGATTATTGAAATTGCGCCGCTGGCCTTCATGCGTGGCCGGACCCTGAACAGCGCCTTTGTCATTTTAGACGAGGCCCAAAATTCCACCCGCGAACAGATGCAGATGTTTTTGACTCGGCTCGGCTTCAATTCCAAGGCAGTCATCACCGGCGACGTGACCCAGATTGACCTGCCGAGTAAGAGCCAGTCCGGCCTCGTGCACGCCACCCGTCTCCTTAAAGGCATCCCCGGCATCGCCTTCAGTCGTTTTTCCGAAGTCGACGTTGTCCGCCACCACCTGGTACAGGCCATCATCAAGGCCTATGCCGCTGAAGGGAAAAAGCGAAAGGCAGAGGGCCAGACAGGCGGGCTGTCAACGGCAACTTAAGCAGACATCTCCATGCCGGTCAAAATCCGCTCCGAGGCCAGTGGCCGTCATCCTATTGAGCTTAACCGCCTGCGCCGTAGCGCCGAGACCCTGCTGCGCCTGATTGGCCAAGGCGAGAGCGAACTCAGCCTGCTCCTAGTATCAGACCGGGCCATGCAGGAGTTAAACCAGCGCTACCGGCATAAGGACAAGCCTACCAATGTCTTGTCCTTCCCCATGCAGGATGGTCGGGACATACCGGACGGCTCTCTCCTTGGCGACATCGTCATCTCAGCCGACACCGCTGCCCGTGAGGCAAGGGAGATGAAGGTGCCGCTGCACCAGCGGCTTAATTGGCTTCTGGTCCATGGGCTCGTTCACCTGCTGGGCTATGACCATGAACGTTCGACGCGAGAGGCCGCCCTGATGGAGGCCTGGGAGCACGAACTCCAGCAAAATCTAATGCGCATCGAGAGGAAAAAACTCATGACCCAATTGGCGATCAATGTCGATCATGTGGCGACCCTGCGGCAGGCCCGCGGCATCAATGAGCCTGATCCGGTCCTGGCGGCTGGTATTTGTGAATTGGCTGGGGCCAGCGGCATCGTCGTCCATCTGCGGGAAGACCGCCGTCACATCCAGGATCGTGATGTCCGTATCCTGCGGGAAACAGTCAAGACCAAGCTGAATCTGGAGATGGGGGCCACGCCCGAGATCATCGGCATTGCCCTGGATCTCAAGCCGGACATGATTACCCTGGTGCCGGAAAAGAGGCAGGAGTTGACCACTGAAGGCGGGCTGAATGTGAGCGGCCAGAAGAAAAAGCTGGCCGTGGTGATCGGTCAGATGACCAAGGCCGGTGTCCCGGTCAGCCTGTTTATCGATCCGGAGCCGAAGCAGATTTCAGCGGCGGCGGCAATTGGCGCGACCTTTGTCGAGATCCATACCGGCAGGTACTGTGATGCGGTGAGTGAAGCGGAGCGGGAAGAGGAATTTGAGTTGGTGGCGATAGCAGCGGACTTTGCCTTCAGTCTGGGCCTGAAAGTCAACGCCGGCCATGGTCTGAATTACCAAAACGTCAGTCGGGTGGCGGCGCTCGATGCCGTTGACGAGCTCAGTATCGGCCATGCGGTCATGGCCCGGGCCATCATGGTGGGTCTGGATCAGGCGGTGCGAGAGATGCTGGCCCTGATACAAGGTTGATGAACTCGCAAAAAGTCGAGATTTCTATTTTCCCGTCACCCCGGCTTTCCCCCGTCAAGCGGGGACTGAACAGAGCGCCGGGGTGACGACTTTTTGAGATTTTGCGAGTCCATCAGGGTTAAATCGAACAAGGACTACCCTGATGCCTGCTGCTTTTCTTCTGAGGTCATGGCCCGGCAACGGATCTGGCGTTTCTCCCGGTCGAAATGGATGACCACCCCATTCTCCTGACTGGTGATGATGCGGGTTATGCCGCCGATACTGATCTTGGCCCCAGGGTGGAGCAGGCCAAAGACGTAAATGCTTTCATTGGCGGACTGCTCTATTTCGGCCAGCAGGGCCTGTTCCGCCTCTGCCAGTTGGTTGACCCGATCCATGACCTGGGGGAGCATCTGATTATATTTTTTCAGGAGGGCGGCCTGCTCAGGAGGGAAGGCGCTGCCTTTTTCTTTTTGCAGGGTCTTGAGCCCGGTGGTGTTGCGGATCAGGTCGCTCATCCGAGTTGACCAGGTAGTCTTCTCTTTGTCCAAATTTTCCTTCTTCTCATCGAGGGCCGGATTTACTCCAACGCTCAACTCGGTCGTCACTTCGTCGGACGATCCTAATTCCTTGGCATAGACCGACCCGCCGACGACATAGTGGCCACCAGCCAGTATCCCTTTGCCTTTCACCACCCTGATGTTGCCACCGACCATGGCCTGCACCTGGACCATGGATTCCATGACAATAAGGTCTCCTTTTACCTCGACCCGGCCAACGTTTTCCATGAAATTGACAGTGACATTTCCCCATGATTTGATGACGACATCACGGCCAATAACGCCAGCCTTGATCTCCAGATTGCCACCGGCGGTTACCTCGGCCGAGTACTGAACGCCCTGGCCAATGATCACATCGCCTTTGCATTTCACTTTAAAGCCAGGCTGCACCGCACCACTGATTGTCAATTTAGTGCCGACAAAAGAGATATTGCCGACGTTAAAATCAATATCACCGTTGACGCTATGCTCTGTCACGACCGCGGCCTTGCCATCGACCAGCACAAATTTTCCTTCAACCCCGGAAACCCCTTTGCTGCCGTCCTCAGACATGATGATGCCTGGCCCAACCTTAATGGTCACATCTTTGCCCGGCTTGGGGGTCAAGACATCGCCGGTCACTGTCTTGCCGGGCCGGCCATGGGTCAATGGCACCTTTTCAAGGAGCAATTTGTCTTTGGGGACATTGACGATGGCGCCCATCTCATGAAAGTCGATCTTGTCCTTCATGGGGTCGTTGGCCTTAGGGATTTGCGCGATGCCGGGCTTAACGTAGGTCTTGATCTTGGCATTTTCGCCGTGGACCACCACAACCCCTTGGGCTACGCAGTAGGAGCCATCGCTCCAAACCACCGGCTTGTCCAGGAGGCCGAAATTCACCCCGGCAATCTCCAGCTCGTCATGGAGCTTCTTGATGTCAATTTCCTTGAGGTTGATAACACCGCCTGGGGTACGCGGCGTAATCAACGCCTCAAGTCGGTCTTTCGTGACCTTGAGCGTAAATTTATCTCCATAGATTGCCACGCCCTCTTTGAAAAGTGAATCTGAAGCCATAGAAAATCCTTTTTTTATGAATTTCTGAGTATCAGTTCTTCCTTACTGAAGGTGTGCCACCCAGAGCAGAATTGCATTTTGCAATGTCAGGGCTGGCCACGCCTTGCCACGACGTAGTAGCTACAATATGGCTATCATGTAACTATCCACAGGTCAAGAATTCTTCTCTGTTGACGGGAGGTTTGTCTGTATAACCCCTCGTCCCTTACAATTTCTCCACGGTCAACTTAGCTTGCAGGTTGTGAAAGTCGTCCAGATTGCACAGGGCAGTTCCGGATTGCAAAATAGTTGCGGTGCCTGCTGCCACTGCGTAAGTTAGTGACTGGAGCAGGTCTTTGCCGGTGCTCAGTCCATAGGCAAAGCCTGCTACGGCAGAATCCCCGGCGCCGATTTTGTTCTTTGCCTCCACTTCAGGGGGCTGGACAAGATGCTGGCCGCTGTCTGAGATCATCAGCATCCCCCTGCTTCCCATGGAGACAAGCACAATTTCAATGCCGAGGGCGCGTATGTTACTGGCGGCCTCAATGATGGCGTCAAGGCTTTCGAGTGGCCTCCTAGCGAGCCGGCTTAACTCATGGATATTAGGCTTGATGATATTGGGCAGACCCTGCATGCCAACCGTGAGGGCCTCGCCATCAGTATCAAGGATGGCTTTTGCCCCCTTGCCTTTGACGATTTCGATGATTTTTCGGTAGATTTCAGGGTTGACGCCAAGTGGCAGGCTGCCGCTGATGACGACGTAGGTGGGATTCTCCAGATTTTCTATCTTGTGGATGATTTGCATCAGCTCATAGGCTGTGATTGTGGGGCCCCTGGCATTGAATAAGGTCTGGGTCTCGGCACTCATGTCATTGACAATGATATTCGTGCGTGTCCTGCCGGCAATTCTTACAAAATCACAGGCTATGCCCTCGTTGATCAGCAGCCCTTCCAACTCTTCACCGGCAAAGCCGCCAACAAAGCCCAGCGCCTTATTTTTTATCCCGAACTTTGTCAGGACCTTCGAGACATCAATCCCTTTGCCACCGGCGTAGAGCTGTTCGTTCTCAATCCTATTGCAATCATCAGGATTAATGGTCTTGATCCATATTGTTCTATCAAGGGCCGGATTGAGTGTTATCGTGTATATCATTTACCCATGGAGCCTATGGTAAAAGTCCTCTCTCGGCTGCCCCTTATTCGTCCCTTTGGGGCAGCTTCTTCCCGTGGGGAGCGAAGGGAATAAAGGCACATCCGCACATACCTTCGCCCCAAAAGGGGGGAGGCTGAAGGCAGGGCGAGGGAGGGAATGGCCATGTTGGTTTATAAATTACCAGGTGGAAATCAAATCATTGCTTTTGTCGTCCACACTGCCCACGGCACCCCAAAAATCGTCGGTTGTCTTCACCAGCCTTTCCGCCAGGTTAACAAGAATCTTCCGTGCGATCGAAGGTTGTTGGCGGATCAATTCGGTGAGTGTACAATCAATGCATACCACTTCACTCGTCGTTAAAGCCTGCAGCATTGCCGTCCTTGGGCGTTTGAGGATGCCACTTAATTCGCCAAAGATCGAGCCGGTTTCACTATACTCGGCAATCTTTAACGAGCCTTTGAAAACTCCAACTCTGCCACTCTTCAGGATGAACCAACCAAGCCCTTCATCTCCTTCGTTAACAATAATTTCATGGGGTTTGTAAGTTTTTTGAACAAGCATTTCCATCATCTTCACCTATTCCTGCTAGATTTTATCGTACTGTTGAAGAAGTGTTTCAACGCACCTTACACAGCTTGTCACCATGGATTTACCATAATTCTTTATCGTACAAAGTGAAATTAATGTCAATCGGAATGAAAGGGCAGGGCGTTGTGGCGAAATGATGGGGAGAGTGGCGATTTATTGGACGCACAAGATCGGCAAGCAGGGTGGAAAAATCTATATAATGAGCTGGGCAACTCCGCGCTCGTCAAGAAAACCTCCTCGGATTTGCCAAGTGCGGTCCTGAAAAAACGAGGCGGCCATCAATGGCCGAGCATGCTTGATGCTTAGGGACTTGGAAGTTATAAAAGTACCGTTTATCTTTGCTGGATGCCAGCATGGTTCTAGCTGGCATCCAGCAAAAAGAACTTCCAAGTAACTTCATTTTTATCCGTCATTCCGGCGAAGGCCGGAATCCAGTGTTTCGGTGGCTGGCAACCAATCTGGACCCCGGCTTTCCCCCGTCAAGCGGGGACTGAACAGAGCGCCGGGGTGACGGCGTTTTGC
>JANNQL010000037.1:0-28720 GCA_031400755.1 Pseudomonadota bacterium
GCAAGAAGCTGCTCGACAAGCTCTGCATTGAGGACATGCCGATCTCCTCACGCAAATACCCCTACATCTTTTTCAAGCCGGAACGGGCCTGCGGCGACATCATCCTGAAGATCGACGGGCTTTGCAAGACCATCGACGGGACTGAAGTGCTGCACGATTTTTCGCTTACCGTCAACAAGGGCGACAAGATCGCCTTTGTCGGTGAAAACAGCCTGGCCCGGACCACGCTCTTTCAGATCCTGATCGGCGAATTGGCCCCTGACGCCGGTGCCTACCGCTGGGGGGTGACCATGACCCAGGCCTATTTCCCCAAGGACAACAACGCCTATTTCAGCGCCGACCAGAACCTGATCGACTGGCTGCGCCGCTTTGCGCCAGCGGGCTCGGACGACGAGACCTTTGTACGCGGTTTCTTAGGGCGGATGCTCTTCTCAGGCGAAGAGGCCCTGAAAAAGACGGCGCTGCTCTCCGGCGGCGAGCGGGTGCGCTGCATGCTGGCCCGCATGATGCTCGTCGGCGCTAACGCCCTGGTGCTGGACGAACCGACCAATCATCTCGACCTGGAATCGATCACCGCCTTGAACAACGGGCTGATCGCCTACCCGGAGGTCATGCTCTTCGCCTCCCACGACCATGAGTTTGTCGCCACCATCGCCAACCGCATTGTCGAGATCACCCCGCAAGGCGTCATCGACCGCATGATGGGCTATGACGAATACCTGGAAGAGCGCCTGGCGGCAACGGAGGCTTGAGGCGAAGGGGCGTCTGTCCCCTCCCCCTTGCGGGAAGGGTTAGGGTGGGGGGAAGGTGGACGCTGCCCGGCAGTTTGCCTCTTCACCCACCCCCTACCCCCTCCCGTCAAGGGAGGGGGCTGTTGCCGGATAACACTGGCTGAAAATAGTTGCCGCCACCTTATTTGTTTGACAAGCCAACAGCTTGGCAGGTATACAAATGGTCAATCGATGGCGGCCACAAGGCCGCTTCGCTGAAGTTTCAGATACGACTCAAACCCAACGAGCCTGGTACGACGTTACTTCCGACCGCATGAACTATTCTGCTCTTTTCATCCTGCTGCCGCTCCTTGTGCTGCCGGCCTGCCGACCTGATCAGCAAAAGGCCGCGGGCCCTGCCCCGCCACCGTCTACCCACCACGCCGCCCTGACCATCAAGGGCTCGGACACCATGGTGCATCTGGTCAGTTCCTGGGCCGAGCAGTATATGAAGGCCTCTCCCAAGGCCCAGGTCTCGGTGACCGGCGGCGGCTCGGGGACCGGCTTTGCGGCCTTGATCAACGGCACCACCGATATCTGCGCTGCCTCGCGGCCGATTCAGACCAAAGAGATCGGCCAGGCCAAGGACAAGGGCATCACCCCCAAAGAAATTGCCGTGGCCCGCGACGCCATCGTGGTCATCGTCCATCCTAAAAACCCGGTGGGGACTATGACCATGCAGCAGGCAGGCGATATCTTTAGCGGAAAATTTTCGCGCTGGTCTCAGGTGGGGGGCCCTAGTGAAGCCATCATCCCGCTGTCTCGGGAGTCCAGCTCCGGCACCTATGTCTTTTTTCAGGAGCATGTGCTCAAAAAAGCGGATTATACTGTCAACGCCCGGCTGATGCCGGGGACCTCGGCCATGGCAATGGCCGTGGCCGCCGATGAGACGGCGGTGGGCTATACCGGCCTGGGCTATGCCCTGGAGATGAAAGACTCGGTGCGCATGGTCAGCATCAAAAAAACCCAAGACGCACCGGCAGTCGTCCCCTCCGAGGAAACCGTGGCCTCCGGGGCCTATCCCATATCACGAGAGCTGTATTTCTACACCAACGGCGAGGCTCACGGTGCGGCCAAGGACTTTGTCGAATTCTGCCTTTCCGCTACCGGCCAACAGATCGTGCGCGAAACAGGCTATGTGGCGGTGCATTAAATGAACAGCTTGGGCTTTTCCGATAAGGCCGTGCGCCTGCTTCTGCTCGGCGCGGCCTCGATGAGTATCTTGATTGTGCTGCTCATCTTTCTCTTCCTCGGCAAGGAGGCGATCCCCTTTGTTGAACAACCCGGCCTGCAGGCCCTGCTGGATTCCCGCTGGATCCCGGTCTCCTTTCAACAGGCCCGCTTCGGTCTCTTGCCGCTGCTTACCGGTTCCGCCCTGATCACGGTGCTGGCCACCATTTTCACAGTGCCGGTCTCCATCTGCGGGGCAATGTACATCGCCGATCTGGCCAGCCCCCTGGAACGGGAGATATTGAAGCCCTTCATCGAGATCCTGGCGGCCATCCCCTCAGTCGTCCTTGGTTTTTTTGGGCTCTTAGTGGTGGCGCCGCTGATCAAAAAGCTCTTTCACCTGCCGAGCGGTCTGTCCGCCCTTACCGGCGCGGTACTCTTGGCCTTGATGGCGGTGCCCACCGTTATCTCCATCTCCGAGGACGCCATCCGCAGTGTGCCGATGGCCTACAAAAAGGCATCGCTGGCCTTAGGCGCCAGCCAGTTGCAGACCATGCTGCGGGTGACGGTGCCCGCTGCGCTCCCCGGCATTGTGGCGGCGGTCATGCTCGGCATGGGGCGCATCATCGGCGAGACCATGGTGGTGCTGATGGTAACCGGCAACGCCGGTATCATCACCTGGCGGCCGGCGGAATCGGTGCGGACCATGACCGCCACCATCGCCGCCGAGATGGGCGAGGTGGGGTTCGGCAGCATCCACTACAGCGCCCTATTCTGGGTGGGGCTCGTCCTGCTCCTGATCACCTTTGGGCTGAACCTGGTCGCTCAGCGCGTCCTTAAGAAATACGGCATGATGCAATGAACCAGGATCTTAAAGAACGGCTGTTTTTTCTGTTTTTGCGCCTCGTCACCTACGCCATGGTCGTAGTGATCGGCGCCATCCTGTTTGATATCGTCAGAAAAGGTCTGCCGGTCATAAGTTTTAGCTTTCTGCTCGATGCCCCCAGGCAGAGCGGCGCCGAGGGCGGTATTTTCCCCGCCATTGTCGGCACTTTTTACTTAGTGACCGGCACCTTGATCATCGCCCTGCCGCTCGGGGTCGGGGCGGCAGTCTATCTGTCCGAGTACGCCGGGCAGGGGCGTTTCACCCAGATTGTCCGCATGGCCATCCTGACGCTGGCCGGGGTGCCGTCCATAGTCTTTGGACTCTTTGGCCTCGGGCTGTTTGTCATCTTCTGTAATTTCGGGGCCTCAATTCTGAGTGGCAGCCTGACCTTGGCCTGCATGGTGCTGCCGACCATCATTGTCACCAGTGAAGAGGCCTTGCGGGCCGTGCCTCAATCACTGCGGGAGGGCAGCCTGGCCCTCGGCGCCACCAAGTGGCAGACCATCTGGAAAAATGTGCTGCCCTACGCCGTCTCCGGCATGCTGACCGGCTCCATCTTGGGCATTGGCCGGGCCGCCGGTGAGACCGCCCCCATCCTGCTGACCGCGGCGGCCTTCTACCTGCCGACGCTACCCACCTCTATCTTCGATCAGGTCATGGCCCTGCCCTATCACCTCTATATTCTCGCCACCCAGCACCCGGCGGCCCACAAGGTGGTCCCCATGCAGTACGGCACCTCGCTGGTCCTTCTCGCCCTGGTGCTTGGCTTTAGCCTAAGCGCCATTCTGCTCAGAGTCTATTTCAGGAAAAAATACCGATGGTAGAACACGCAAGCGACAACCCAGCAAAAGACATCCAAATCAAGGCCACGGGCTTAAACTTTTTCTATGGCGCAAGCCAGGCCCTGTTCAATATCGACATCGAGCTCCAGGCCCAGCGGGTCACGGCCTTTATCGGGCCGTCGGGCTGCGGCAAGTCCACCTTCCTGCGCACCCTAAATCGCATGAACGACATCATCCCCGGCAGCAGAGTGGAGGGTCAGGTCCAAATCGATGGCGAGGACATCTACCAAGACAGCACCAATGTCGTGGCCCTGCGCAAGAAGGTGGGCATGGTCTTTCAGAAGTCAAACCCCTTCCCCAAGTCGATCTTCGAAAACATCGCCTACGGTCCCAGGATTCACGGCATAACCGATAAAACCACCCTGAACGAGATTGTTGAAAAGAGCCTGACCCGGGCCGGGTTGTTTACGGAGGTGAAAGACCGCCTGCCGGCCAACGCCATGGGCCTGTCGGGGGGGCAGCAGCAACGGCTGTGCATCGCCCGGGCCTTAGCGGTTGACCCTGAAATTCTGCTGATGGACGAACCGGCCTCGGCCTTAGACCCCAAGTCCACCGCCCGCATTGAAGACCTGATAGGTGAACTGCGCAGCGATTACACCATCGTCATCGTCACCCACAACATGCAGCAGGCGGCCCGGGTCTCCGACTTTACCGCCTTTTTTTATGAGGGGCGTCTGATCGAATTCAACGCCACCAAGCGTCTGTTCACCAAACCGGCGGTCCAACAGACAGAAGATTATATAACCGGCCGCTTTGGCTGAGGAGTAAACGTTCAGAAGTGCCGCATCTGCTTCGCAGTCTCGCTACGCTCGCTTAGCTGTCTTCGGCCTGCCCGCATAGCGCTGCTATAGCGGGCAGGCCTCTTCCTCGCACCTGCAACACTGCTGAACGTTTACACTTTTTCTGGCAGCCACATTTTTTTCACCCCCTGATGACCGATTACGGTCGGAGGAATTATCATGCCAAAACATCTGCAACGGGAAGTCGAAAACCTGAAGAACAAGATCGTCACCATGGGCGGCGAGGTGGAAGACCGGGTCTATAAGGCCACCCTGTCGATTATCAAACGGGACATGGCCATGGCCCAGGCGGTGATTTCTGCGGACCGCGACATCGACAACATGGAGGTGGAGATCGAGGAGGACTGCCTGAAGATTCTGGCCCTGCACCAACCGGTGGCCATCGACCTGCGCTTCATCATTGCCGTACTGAAGATCAACAGCGACCTGGAGCGGGTCGGCGACCTGGCGGTCAATATCGCCGAACGGAGCATCTATCTGGCCGGCAAGAATCCGCTTGAGATGCCTTTCGATGTGGTCGATATGTCCACCAAGGTGGAAAAGATGCTGACCCAGAGCATCGACTCCCTGGTCAACATGGACGTCCGCCTGGCCTTACGGGTACGCTCGCAGGATGAGGAGATCGACACCATCAACCGCAACATGTACGTCCGCGTCAAGGACCTGTTCCAAGCCCAACCGGAACGGATCAACTCCCTGCTGCACGCCATCTCCATCTGCCGGCACCTGGAACGCATCGCCGACCATGCCAGCAACATCGCCGAAGACGTGGTCTACCTGGTCAACGCCGAAATCGTCCGCCATACGCCGGAGGTGTATGAGGAGTAGCTGTAAACGTTCAGGAGTAGTCGCATCTGCTTTGTCATCGGCCTGCTTGCATAGGCGAGCTATAGCTCGCAGGCCTCTTTCGCGCATCTGCGGCCACTGCTGAACGTTTACATTCTTGAATCTCGTTTTTTCGTTTCTGGTGAACGATTACGCGTAGCATATTGCAATAAATAGGGCTCTTCGACGGTCCGTATGGATACAGTAGGCTTCTTCAGTTTTGGTAGTGCTGAAATGCTTATGCTTCGGCAGTGCGAATCTTAACACATAAAAACAGTCCGTATTGACCTGGATGGCCAAAAGGACTTGTGGGGGTGGCAGGAATTGAAAACCCCGAATCCTAGGTGGAGACGGGGTCAGTATTGGAAGGCTCAGGGATGGTAGGTTTTTTTTCTTGTAAAATAAGGGCAATCGTTTAATTTGGCGGAAATTATGTGGCGGCATTCCGGGGCACACCGGGCATACCCCCACCAAAAAAAAATCGGCCCCAAGAAGGGATGGGTAAAGTGCCCCCGCAATTGCGACGATTGAAAAGGAAATGACAAAAAAATAACTACAGAAAGGTACTGTTCATGTCGCGTCATTCTCATGTATACCATTTAATCAAGACACTACTATGCAGTATAGTAGTAACTCTAATAACAACAAGCACTGCTCATGCAACAACATCGTATGTTAGAGTAGCTGAAATTCCTGTAAGTGCTGGTGTCAGCCAGATGGTATGGTCACCATTGTACAGCAAGATAATTGTCCGTAATGGTAATAGTACGCTGCGCGTTATCGATACCACTACAGGAAGCGAAACCGGCACTCTTTACCCCCATGGCAACTTTACCGACCTAAACTTATCGCCAGACGGGCGCTATGTTTACGTGGCAGATTTCGGAGGTGAAATATATGAGGAGCCAATCGATCCAAGTTATGTCGGTGTTTATGACTTACAAAACGATACATGGCTATCTTTTAAAGTTTCTGGCGTGGCCTATACGATTGAAGCCATGTCTTCGAACTCCTTTTTATTGCTATCATCAGGCCAATGGAGCCAATGGGTCACCCTCACGGCAAACACATGGAATACGGGAGGCGTAACTTGCAATGGCACCATTACAGCTAGAAGCACTGGTACCAATAGACTTGATTGGTTCCACGGCGGCGACATTGAATACGATCCCAAGACTGGCAGAATATTCCACAACGAAAGTGTTGTGTATAAATGGAATGGTAGCGCATTTGTTTCTCAAGAAGGTCCAATAACCTGTGGAAATGATTATAGCAGCACAGCAATACTATCTACTGATGGCCGAAGTTATTATAATTGTGGAAAATTACAAGTCGATGCTTTGGACATAACCTCCACTAAACACATATTTCCAGAATCGATTTATGCTGCCAATGCCAATTATGCAATTGGCAACGGAAAATATTATGACGCCACCTCTGGTGACTTAATAGGTAACCTCGGGATAACGACTACTATTTTCGCGCTCGATAAAGGCAGCAATGATTTTTGGGCGTTTGATGCTTCATCCCTCAAGCTGCTACGCTATACAAACAGTCAGTCAACAATTGACACTGACAATGATGGAATTGCTGACTCTATCGATAACTGCCCGGCCATTGCCAACCAAGACCAACTTGACACCAATGGCGATCAAATGGGTGATGCATGCGATACATCAGCTCCAAGTTCGTCGATCAAATCGTATGTTCAAGTGGCAGAAATTACTGTAAGTAGTAACGTCAGCCAAATAGTATGGTCACCATCGTACAATAAGATTATTGCACGCAATGCTAATAGTTCGCTACGTCTTATCGATACCACTACAGGAAACGAAACGGGCACTTTTTACCCCCATGGCAGCTTTACCGACCTAAGCTTATCGCCAGACGGACGCTATGTTTACGTGGCCGATTTCGGCGGTGACTACTATGCCGAGACGCCAATCAGCCCAAGTTATGTCGGTATTTATGACTTACAAAAAGGCACATGGGTATCCTATGAGGTCTCTGATGTGGCTTACAGAATCGAGGCCATCTCTTCAAGTTCATTTCTATTGCTGTCATCAGATCAATTTGTCTCCCTCACGGGAAATAGTTGGGGTACTGGAGGTGTAACAAGAACTAGCGAGTATTGGTGTTGTGATTTGTACCAAGGTGACATTGCATATGACTACAATACAGGCCGAATGATCCACGGCAATTCCGGACTAAGTTCTCAAGAAATCTATGCAATTAAATGGATTGGTAGCAAAATCGTTTTTCAGGAAGATTCTGGCTGCTATGGAACCTCACAAGGCTATGGCGGTACAACAGTACTATCTACTGATGGCCGCAGTTATTATTATGGCAAATTGCAAGTCGATGCTTTGAACGTAGCCTTCAACAAACGCATATTCCCAGAATTGATTTATGCTGCTAATTCCAAGTATGCCTTTGGCAACGGGAAATATTATGACGCCGCCTCCGGTGATTTGGCAGGAAACCTCGGTGTAACGAGCACTATTTTCGCGCTCGATAAAGGCAGTAATGATTTTTGGGCGTTTGATGCTTCATCCCATAAACTGCTGCGTTATACCGATGACCACTCCGCAATAGTCGATATTGATAGCAATGGAATTGCTGACTCTCTCGATAACCGCCCAGTCCTTGCCGGGCCGTCTGCCGTATCCTACTTCCCCCTCGAAACCGGCATGGAATGGACCTATGCTAAAAACGATAGCTATGGGTCAGTAACGTTAACGGTCATGCCCGGAACTGAGTACGTGAATGGAGTGGCAGTCAAGAAAGTCGTGATTCAAGGAGGGGAGTTTTCAGGTGCAGCGCAATTTTGCAGCAACGACGCATCGGGCGTGATGCTCCACAAGATTTATTACCCCAGTGTGTACATCTCTGGGTACGGATATACCACTATGACTGTCACACTGTCGCCTCCATATAAGATGTTTAACCCTGTGGTGGCGATCGGCGATAGCATCCAGAGCAATGGCAGTCTCATATATGAAGCTGCGGGTGTCGGCAGCTACACATTAAATTATGAGAGAACGTCCACCATTTTGGCTGAAGAGGAAGTCGAAGTGTCTGCGGGTTCGTTTACAGCCATCAAGACGGCGCAGACGTCTCTGAAATATGGCACCACACGAAGCGGGCGGTATGTTTCTGACGAATCGTCTGAAACTGTCTGGTACGCTGCAAACCTTGGAGAGGTCAAGACAGATTCTTCTGACGGGGAGGTGAGCCACCTGTCGGCCACGAATATACTGAGCGGCTTCGCAAGCCCAGCTGTCAAAGCCAACGGCTCTGCTGGACCGCTTGTCGTGAGCCCCGGCGAAGAGATCCGGATCAGCGTGAGCCTCGATCCAAGTGACGGAACTGGTAAGCTCGCCAGTTGGTGGCTGGTAGCAGACTCGCCCTATGGATGGTATTCCTATGTGCCGCCGGGAATATGGCAACCGGGAATCACCCCCTATGTCGGCACCGCCCCCTTGCTCAGTCTAAACTCGTTCGACCTATTCCAAATGCCTTTCCCTGCCGGAAAAACCATTTTGCACTTCGCAATCAAAGGGTATCGGGAATGGGTCGATTCGCTTGAGGTTAATGTCTCTCCTGCTGCGGCCCACCCTAGCGCACATTAGCGAAGAAAGCGCCACTCCTCAAACACCTCCAGCGTGTGGCATTCCTCGAACAGTCCTTTTTAACCCTTTGTTTTTGCTTTTCCGTGACCTGGTCCTTCATGCCTTCCAGTCGAGCACGGCCGTTAGAGGATAGTGGTCCGAGGGGAAGAGGTTCCCTTGGCGTGAACGGTCGATCTGGGCCTCAAGGACCTGGAAATGGTCGGAGACCAGGACCCAGTCGATGGGCGCCATCTCCTCCGGTCGGCCGTAGCCGTGAAAGGTGCTTTCATCCTGGCCGTGCGGATGGACTTGCCGGAAGGCGTCGATCAGAGCGCCATCGCCGGTCAGGATACGGTATGCCCTGGAATCCTTCTGGGCATTGAAGTCGCCGGTGACAATCAGTGGGGACACCTCTCGGATTTGATCAAGCCATTGCCGGAGGACCTGGGCATCCCCGTCGATGGCCGGCGGATGGTAGTCGAAATGGGTGTTGACGTAGGTCAGCACCATGCCGGTAGCCTGGCAAGCGACTTTGGCCCAACTTACCGTGCGCGGATAGTTGCTGCCCCAGCTCATGCTGCCGGGCACATCCGGGGTCTCACTCAACCAGAAACATCCCGCATCCAGCAAACGGAAGGACGACTGGCGAAAGAGCAGCGGCGCCATCTCCACTGCCGAATCCCCGGGACCTTCGCGATGGATGCCGTAGAAGTGGCAGTCCGGCAGGTTTAAGCGGACGAACTCGGCCTGGGCGTCATCGCGGCATTCTTGCAGGCCGAGCAGGTCCGGCCCGAAGGCCCGAATCCTGGCAAGGGCTAGGGATTTACGGTTGTCCCAGTGATTCTCTCCGTCGCTAGCCGAACCAGTACGGATGTTGAAGCTCATTACCTTGATCATGGCTCGGATATCCCTTAGGCTTATGCGGATATGTTCCTGGCCCGATCGAGAGCCGCTCGCCCCCCCACCAACTGTTCCGGTCTGCCCATATCCGCAATGAAGCCCTGCTCCACGCAGTCACGATAACACCACGCCGGGGTGGTCTCGGTGCGGTAGGTCCAGAAGAACCAGCCGGCGTATTTCTCGAAGGTCAACAGTTGGGCGGCGGCGTAGCCCCGGTAGGCCGCCGCCATCTGAAACTCGTCCATCTCCTCCAGGGCATGGTTGAAGGGCCCCTCCGCCCACAGGGAGACCACCTTCAAGTCCAAGCCAAGGCTCCATTCTCCACAGTAGACCTGATAGCCCGACTCGCGGATGATCGTATTCGCTTCCTCGCACCACTCCACGGCGCTCTTCTGGATGTGGCCGAAGATGTCCATATCAATGTCGCCTCTGCCAAAGCATTGGTAGCGGTGGATATCGATGGCCACGTTGCGGAACTCGGGCTCCTGGAGGAACCCCTCATACTCCCAAAAACTGCGGAATCCGTCGTGAAACACCACCGTCACCCGCTCGGGCGGGCAGTGGCGGCGGATGCGGTGATAGGCATCGAGGGTGAAGCGCTTCAAGAGGTCGGTAGGGATATCCCAACGCGGCTCGTTGAGCGCCTCAATGCCGTGCAGCGCCGGGTGATCGGCGTAGCGCTCCGCCAGCCGCTCCAGCACATTGAGTGCGTGCTGGATGTACTCCTCCTTCGTATGCCACTCGCAGACATTCATGATACCGCCATTGTCAAAGCCGTTCTGGCAGCCCGGCGCGGCATGGAGGTCAAGGACCACCCGCAAGCCGAACTTCTGCGCCCACTGCATGACCCGGTCGACGATCTCAATCCCCCCCACCACGAAAGGATAACGCGCCTCCTGGTACTTCTGGTGATAGGGATAGTCCTTGCCGAACAGCCAGTGGCCGACCGGCAACCGCACGGCATTGATGCCGGCCCGTTTTAGCCAGGCGAAGTCGTCGCGGGTGATAAAGGTGTTCCAGTGCTGGTGCAAACGCCGTGTCGCCTCAGCCTCGCCCAGCTCTACGCAGTAGGAGGTCTCGTCGGTGGCCTCAAGCCCCGCAAACAGGCTGGGGGTGATCCACTTCTCCAGCACCAGCCAGCCGCCGAGATTGACACCACGCAGTTTACTGCCGCTTTCGTGCACCGTTCGGGTAGTCATGAGGGTTCCTCCTGAACCTTACAAAGCCAATTGGCGTGAGTAGAAAGAAGTGCTCTCAGGCTTATGGGAAATCGCGAGCAGGGTGGCATCGGGAAGCTGCTCACAAATCAAACGCAGCATTCGTTCCTCCTCCTGAGGATTCAGGGAGCCGAAGGACTCCTGCAGGAATATCCATTGGGGCCGGTTGAGCAGCAGGCGCACCATGCCCAAAAGTTGTTGCTCTCCCAGTGCCAGCGTGTTGGGCCAATGGTCCTTTTTATCAAGCTGATCGATCAGGTTTTCAAGCCCCACCAAACGCAGCGCCTGTTCGAGTTGATCCTGGGGGAAGACCCGGCGGGAGGAAGGGAAACAGATGGCGTTGCGCAGGGTGCCGGTGGGCAGATGCGGCCGGGGCGGCATGAAAAGGAGGCGGCCTTGGTTGGGGAGTTCGATAACGCCGCTGCCCCATGGCCTGATCCTGGCAATAGCCCGGAACAGCTTGGCCCCGGTGTAGGTGTTGCCGGTGATCAGCACATGTTCTCCCTGGCCGATTTCCATATTGATGTTCTCGGCCAATACATCCCCTTCGTATGTAGCGATACTGAGATTGCGGAAGGCAAGCACCGGCCGCTCGGAGGTCTTGACCTGGATCCAATGGTCCGGCTTGGCAAGTTCCTCATCAACAGTATCCAATGCTTGCAGGAGGTTCAAAATACGTTCCACCGAGGCGCGCCATTCGGCGATCGTGCCGGCGTTGTTGACCGGCCAGGACAGGGAGGAGACCATGTGCTGGAAGGCCTGGGCGGATTGCATCAGGGTGCCGAGGCTGATCTTCCCCGTGATGTATCGGGGGGCGGAAATAAGGATCGGGAAGACCATGTTCACGTCAGAATAGCCGGTGCCGAACATCATGATATTTCGCCAGCCTGCGGTTTGCTTGTCAAATACCTCCCGTAGCCTAGAAAACAATTCACCAAACAGATTTCGCTCGTAGCTGCCGGCATGGCTGAGGGCGATGGCCTGGCTGTTCTCCTGCGCCTCCAGAAGGCTGGCCCGAAAATCCGCCTCCGCCGACTGCCGGGCATTGGTGGCGTCGGTCAGCGGCAGGCTCACCAGCCAGCCAAGCCACGAGGCCGACGCCGAGTAGATGATCGCAATCCAGACCAAGTACCCGTAGATGGGGATATGGACAAAGCCTAAGTCAAGGGTCACTACCCCCGAACGGGACCAGAGCACCTGGGTAAAACTGACTAGCAGCATGACAGCGTAAAACAACGAGTGCCCCAATGAGACCGCCGACTCGGTAGCGACCCGGCAATCCTCGGCGATACGGCCATCCGGATTATCGTGATCGCCCGGCAGATGGGAGATCAGATAGTGGCGTCCATCCTTCATCCAGCGGGAGTAAACATACTCGGTCATCCAGTCGCGCCAATGAACCATCAGATTACGCTTGGTAACCAGGTGCGATCCGGTCAGACACATGTCGGCCACCAAGAGGATCGACAACATGCCGACCTGGACCATGAGGCCGTGCATGGAGTGCTGTTCCAGGGCATTGAAGAAGTTCGCGCTCCACTGGGTCATAATTACGGCCATGGCGTTTTGCATCAGGGTCAAGACCACCAGGATGAAGACCGTTCCCCGGGTTTTAAGTTTTTGAGGCGAGCACCAAAAGAGTTTGGCCAACCGGAGAAATTCGATAAGAAAATGGCGGGATCTAGGCATATGGGTATCAGGGTTTAATAAGTAAAAGAACTCGTTGGTGGTTAATTCCATCTGTCATCATCAGAAAATGGGGATAGATTGTCAAGCAAGTAATGATGCTGGAAAGAAATCATGAAAGCCCACTTTTGCCAAGCCCCTTCAAACACCTCCGTATGGGTGACTAACCTACTCTTACCTCATTTATTTTTGAGAAAAAAATTTATGGCATTATGAAATATGTAACTCAAAGTTTTCAAATCAACCTCCGGCCATGGCTAGAAGATAATCGGCAGACCCATTGAATTGACTTTGCGATAAAATGATATTAGGGTAAAAAAATAAGGGGGGATGATCAAAGCTACCTCTAACAAAGTTAATTCACGCCTTAATGAAAAACTAATTATTGCATTCGGCCTTAACCGAAATATAGCAGGGTGAGAAATGTCTAAACTAAGCAAGGCCCCGTTAGTTGAAGCCATCGTTGAAATCCGATGGGGTAGGACGGAAAAAAAGAACGAGGGGAACGTCTTTTTCGACTTTAGCAAGGAAGACATAAATTTTTTCCCAGGGCAATTCCGTGGCATTGCCACAAAAAACGGCTTCGGGGTTGTTGAAACTATAAATGAACCTCTTTTGCCCCACTTGGTAAATTATCGATTTAGAAAAAAGGCGAACACTTGGCCTTGCTATCAAATAGGGTTAGGCTTATTCACTGTTAACCAAATCAATAATGGTTATGATTGGAAAACATTCAAACAAGATGTAATTGCAGGAATTGAGATGTTGAACGAAGGACATCCTCTTTCTTTGGAAAAACTTCCCATTACTTCAGTTGAACTTAAGTACCAAGATGTTTTTTTGCTCGGAAAAAATGAATCACCCTCTGGCTTCTTGCGTGAAAAATTAAACATCGGATTTAAAGCTCCCGATGAATTTCTCAAGATGCTTTCATGTTTGGATAAAGATGTCCATGGGCATAGTCTTTCCTTCCAGGTTAAAACAGCTGTTCCAGATGGCATGATTCGACTTGAAATCTTTCAGGCTCGTATAAATGACACAGAAGGGTTTGTAATGAACACTATCATGGGTTCTGAGATGCAAAACATGAATGTCGGCAACTTTTCCAAATGGTTAGAAGATGCACATTCAACGCAGAGGCTTACTTTTGAAAAACTCATTACCCCAACCTTTTTAAAGTCTTTCAAATAAGAATGTTCAATTTCTGTCCTCCAGACATTAATACTGGCTTCACTCATGCCAACATAGTGCCTCAACACATTGAGCGGTACAATGCCTGCTATCCACCATATTTAATAAATAGTTACGGTACTTTATCAGCCAACAGGATTATCATACCTATCTCTAATTTCGGTAGAATTTCCTCTGGTCATAAAGCAGAGACTAACGAAACAACTGAAATTATAAAGAGGGATATTGGAGAGATGACAGAATCGCTTCTTGGGAGCGCTGGAGTCGAACGTCTCAAAAAATTTATGGAATATGACGCTGGTTGGAATTTTGGTGGCGGATTCCCCCTCTCTCGAGAGTCGCTATCCAAAATGGAATATTTTATAAATCAGTTTTTCAACTTTCAGGTAACGCCAAGTGTCTTCATGAGCAATGAAGGAAACCTATTATTGGGATGGGAAGACAAAACAGGGAAGGGGATAGAACTTGAATTTTTTAATGATAAAATAGGTTATCTGATCGAATCCATTGACGAAGAAGACGAGATTACTCTCGACAGAAAGCAGATTGAAATCTTGGTAAATAAACTTCACCAAGTCTGACGAGAACCATGCCTCGACCTCTTTGCAGCGATCAGGAAAATATACTTCGCGCGATAAACCTTGCCCATTGGGATCCCAACCATAATAGAGGTAACTCCAGTCTGTTTCGGGGTTCCAATCTTTCAGTTAGCCGATTGGCTATTTTGCCTCAAGATGAAATCCTGCAAATTTTCAAATCTGAGTTGGTCTGTCCCGTTCTTTTTGCAGGAGAGATAAACGTCGGTGCTTTAAAGGGCATAGGAAGATCACACTCGACAATAATTACAGTTGAAGAAGACCCCCTCCCAACTAATCTCGCCCACGCAGAAATACCTGAAAACCTGACGTCAAAAAAACTTGCCCGCGATATTTGCGGCGCATTGCTTCTTCATAAAGTCGCATAAACGGAGCGCTCCTCCACCTTGTCATCGGCTTTGTTTTTTGGCATGAGGGCTAGTGTTATCTCTGAGTAATACTGTATATAATACTGAATAATAGTGAATAATAGGGGACAGACCACGTTTATTGGCTACTCATCTTCCTCTCTGACAGCATTCGCGGCCGGCCCGCTTTTCCGGGAGTTACCCGGCGTCCAAACATGGCGGCTATTTCTTCTTTGAACCGTGGGTTGCCAAGGGCGAAATTTCCATTGGTGGCCTGGCGAATCTGATCAGCGATGCCAGACCCCAACTCATAACGAAAAAGTTCCCGGTAGGCGGCCTGCCTTTCTTCATTGGTCTGGCCAAGATGCAGATAGACGGAATGGTGGCTTAATAGGTCGGATGTTTCGCCCTGCCCATTGCAACCGTAACTTGACCACCGATACTCGCCCGGGTGTTCAGCGATGCCGGCGCGAACCGGATTCAGCTCGATATACCACATACGTGCCAGCAGATACTCATCCTGTTGCGCAATGCAGGAGCGAAAACGCCCCTCCCAGAGTGTCCCGCTCCGCTGATATGAGCGGTTGACGTACTGGACATAACGCTGCCCCAAACGTTTCATGAGCGTTCCGACACTGGCCGCATCTGCCGGGGTCAAAAGAAGGTGGACATGGTTGGTCATCAATACATAGGCATGTACCAAACAGCCGGTATCCCGGCTATACTCCTGTAGCCAGTCAAGGTAAAAAGAATAATCCTCGTCAGTATAAAAACAGGGCTGACGATTATTTCCGCGTTGGATAAGATGCAGGGGAATGCCAGGGATGATGATGCGAGGTCGTCGGGGCATGAATACGTTGACACCACTCTTTCACTTTATTGACCATCAGGAAAACGTGGTCTGTCCCCAATTCTACCTCGTCCCCAATTCTACCCCGATCGATTGTCAGGCGTTTTCAGGAACAAACTTTATTTCAAGATGGCAGCCAACTGCATGAGCATATCTTTTGAGTGTGGTCAAGGAAGGTGCGTGTTTTCCGGCAGCTTCAAGCCGTGATATGGCACTTTTGGTCGTCCCCATGAGTTCAGCAACGGCCTCCTGCGTCAGCCCGAGACGCGCACGGGCGGCAAGCATCTCCCTGACAAGGGCATATTCTTCTTCCAACCCTTCATAGGCCTTCGAAAACCCTTCCCGTTTTTTGGCTTTTTCAAGGAATGCGTTGTGGTCATGAGATACCGGTTGAAATTTTAAATCAGCCATTTTGGACCTCCTTAATTCGTTTCCGAGCAACTTTCAGTTCTGATTCCGGAGTCGTTGGAGTTTTTTTGACAAAGGCATGGAGAACTATGATTCTCCGCCCAATAAGAAAACAGTAAAATGCCCGACCGAACACCCTCCCTGCCTTTCGGTCGTAATTCGAAGAGACCCTTTCCCATCGCTTTAGAATGAGGCATTTTTAAGTTTGGCCCGAATTCTATCAAAAGTTCGATAAGCCGAGCATAATCAGCCAGAATGCCATCAGGCCAAGATTCAATTTCAGCTTGAACATTGGAATGAAAATATTCGATAGAGTAGTTCATTGCATGAATGTTAGCAAATTTGCTAACTAACGCCAAATAAAAAGAGGCTGTCCGCGCAAGCAGATGGCCTCTTTTTTTGGTGAGACAGGAACGGACCTAACAAAAAGTCATATCATTCCTTCCAGTCCGGACGCAGATGCAACTCAGTGAGCTGTTTGCGGCTCACCGAAGACGGGGCGTCAGTGAGCGGGCAGGTGGCTTTTTGAGTCTTGGGGAAAGCGATGACGTCGCGGATGGACTCGCTGCCGGTGAGGATCATCATCAGGCGGTCGAGGCCAAAGGCCATGCCGCCATGGGGTGGGGCGCCCATCTCCAAGGCCTGGAGCAGGAAGCCGAACTTATCGGTCGCCTCTTCCGGGCTGATCCCCAAGGCCGAAAATACCCGGCTCTGGACCTGCTGCTGGTGGATGCGCAGGCTGCCGCCGCCGATCTCGGTGCCATTCAAGACCAGGTCGTAGGCCCGGCTGCGGACCGCGCCCGGCTCTGCCTCCAGCTTATCGAGGTCCGCTTCGTTGGGGGCGGTGAAGGGGTGGTGCACCGCCGTGTAGCGTTTCTCGTCGGCATCGTACTCCAGGAGCGGGAAGTCGGTGACCCACAGAAAATTAAACAGGCGGTTGTCGATCATCTTCAGCATCCGTCCCAACTGCAGGCGCAACTCAGAGAGCGACTGGTGGACGATGCTCGGGGTATCGGCGCCGAAAAAGAGGAGGTCGCCGGGGGCGGCGGCCAAGGCCTGGCTCATGGCCTGGCGCTCGGCCTCGGTGAAGAACTTGGCAATCGGCGACTGCCACTCGCCATCGGCCTTGACCTTAACATAGGCCAGGCCTTTAGCGCCGAACTGGGCCACGTATTCGGTCAGGTCGTCGATATTCTTACGGGACAACTCCTCGGCCCGGCCCTTGGCGTTGATGCCCTTGACCAGGCCCCCATTTTTGACCACGGAGGCAAAAACCGTGAAGCCGCAGTCCTTGACGATCTCGGTAAGACTTACCAACTCCAGGCCGAAACGGGTGTCCGGTTTGTCGTTGCCGAAGCGCTCGATGGCCTCGGCGTAGGTCATCCTGGGAAACGGCATCGGCAGCGAAAGGCCTAAGGTGGCCTTGAACAGGTGCTGCATGATGCCCTCGCCGACCTGGTAGATGTCTTCCTCATCGACAAAGGAGAGCTCGAGGTCGATCTGGGTGAACTCGGGCTGACGGTCGGCCCGCAGGTCTTCGTCCCGGAAACATCTGACGATCTGATAATAACGGTCCATGCCCGCCACCATCAGCAGTTGCTTGAAGATCTGCGGCGACTGGGGCAGGGCGTAAAATTTGCCGGTGTTGACCCGGCTGGGAACCAGATAATCACGCGCCCCTTCCGGGGTCGATTTGGTCAGGATCGGGGTCTCGATCTCCAGGAAATCAAGCTCGTTCAAGTAGGAACGGACGGCGTGGCTGGCCTGATGGCGCATGACCAGATTCTTGCTGATGGTCGGCCGGCGCAGGTCGAGGTAGCGGTACTTGAGGCGCAGGTTCTCGGAGACCTCGCTGTCGTCATCCAGCGGAAAAGGCGGCGTGGGGGAAGAGTTCAGTATCCTGAGTTCATTGACCATCACTTCGATGCCGCCGGTCGGCAGCTTGTCGTTGGTCATGCCTTCCGGCCGATGAGTGACCAGACCGCGCACGGCCAGCACCCACTCGCTCCGCAGGCCACCCGCCTTGGCATGGACCTCGGCATTATGCTCCGGATTGAAGACGACCTGGGTGATCCCCCAGCGGTCGCGGAGATCGATGAAGATGACGCCGCCATGGTCCCGCCGGCGCATGACCCAGCCCATCAGGGTGACTTCCTGGCCGACATGGCTGGTGCTTAATGCATTGCAGTGCTGTGTTCGTTTAAGTCCACCCATGGATTCCATCGGGGCGCTCCTTATCTAAATTTTGAGAATAAAAAAGATCATCGAGGGGAGGTGCCGGGCCATTCGCAAAACATAAAGTCCAACATCAGCCGTTTCAATCTGCGAAAAGCCTCTTGACCAACATCGCGCTCCATTCGGATAGATCGCCTGGCAAAGGGAGGGTTTGCTGGTCGCGGCTGACCATGTCGCGCAAGGTGCCCTCCCCCCTCTCAAGCTCATCGTCGCCAATGATCAGGGTATGCCGACAATTCTGCTTGCCCGCCTGCTTCATCTGACTCTTGAGGCTGGCCCCGGCATAGTCCATCAGCACTTGCAGGCCGCGTCGGCGCAGGGCCTGGGCCATGGCAAAGCCGGCCGCCCGCGCCTTGTCGCCCAGGGCGGCGATAAAGAGCCCGCTTGGCGGCTGGGCTTGGTCCGTCTGCTGCTGCTGTAGCATGAGGACCAAGCGCTCCATGCCCATGGCAAAGCCGATGCCGGGCAGGTCCGGGCCGCCCAGTTGTTTGATCAGGCCATCATAACGGCCCCCCGCCCCCACCGCGCTCTGGGCGCCGAGGGTGTCGGTCAACAGCTCGAAGGTCGTGCGGGTGTAGTAATCCAGGCCCCGGACCATGAAGGAGTTGGTCGTGTACGGGATCGCCATGCTCGCCAGGCCGTTTTGCACCGTCTGGAAGTGATTGGTGCAGTCCGGGCAGAGATGGCCAAGGATGGATGGCGCCGTGCGGTAATGCTCTTGGCAATGGCTGTTCTTGCAATCGAGTACCCTTAGCGGATTTTTCAGGCGGCGACGCTGGCAGTCCTCGCAGAGGGCATCCTTTTTATCTTCCAGAAAAAGAAGCAGCGCCTGGTTGAAGGCCGGACGGCATTCTGGACAGCCCAGGGAATTGATCTCAAGGCTTACGCTCAGCCCCAGCTCGGTGAGAATCATGGAGGCCATGGCCATGATCTCGGCGTCAAGTTCTGGTTGGTTGGCCCCCAGGGCCTCGACGCTTATCTGATGAAATTGACGGAGCCTGCCCTTCTGGGGACGCTCGTGGCGAAACATGGGGCCAAAGGTGAACAATTTCTGGACTGGCTGCTGGTTGTGCAGGGAATGCTCGATAAAGGCGCGCAGGACCGAGGCCGTGCCCTCAGGCCGCATGGTGAGGGACTCGCCGTTGCGGTCGACGAAGGTGTACATCTCCTTTTCGACAATGTCGGTGGTCTCGCCGATGGAACGGGCAAAGAGTGTGGTCTTTTCCAGGATCGGCACCTTTATCTCCCGGAAGCCAAAACGCTGGAAGACATCCCGGGCCGTGGACTCAATACGCTGCCAAAGCAGCGCCTCTTCCGGGAGAATATCCTTGAATCCTTTTAATGCCGTTATGTTCAATGGGGGGTCCTTTGTGGTGTCTGAGGTGGTCGAGATTTGCGAGACAACCTGAGGGTTTATGAAAAGCGTTGAAATGTAGCTTAAGCAGCTGCAAAAGTCAAGGTGACAGGAGGCAGGTGCAAGGTGGGCCTTGACAAACGGCACATCAATGATGCTTTACGGGATGAATTGTCAGATTTTCACCAAATAGATAAAAAAGCTTTTATTTTTGCCAGTCATGTGCTATATATTGAAAAAATAGTTTGTGCAGTACCTGTTTTCACATCATACAGAATACATATAAACCGCACATCCTGATTTACTTGGAGTGCGGTTTTTTTTGTTTGAGGCAAACAGACTGCCAGCCGAAATAAAGTTCGGCAATTTTACTAAGAGGTCCATTTTTGGGCCTAGCACTAAGGAGCTGTTAGAGATGTCAGAAGGTAAAGTTAAATGGTTTAACGCGTCAAAGGGATTTGGATTCATTGAAAAGGACGATGGCACGGACGTATTTGTCCACTACTCGGCCATCAAGTCAGATGGGTACCGGACCCTGGAAGAAGGCGTCCGTGTACAATTTGATGTAGTCGAAGGTAACAAAGGACCGGCAGCCGACAACGTTATTTTAATGTAAAAAGCCTTGCCGGCCCGCATTCCGGTTTTTGGCCGGAAAATCATGCCTGAAAATGCCCCGCCTCTTGCGGGGCATTTTTTTTATCGCGTAAGCGATGCAACAAAAAAAAGTGAGACATAATGACATCATTCAGTACCCTTGGTATCCGTGAGGATATCGTAAAAGCCCTTGATCTGTTGGGCTTCACCGACCCCACCCCAGTCCAGCTGCAAACCATCCCCCTTTTGCTTAGTGGCCATAACGACCTGGTCGGACTGGCCCAGACCGGCACCGGCAAGACCGCCGCCTTTGGGGTGCCCATTATCCAATTGATCGACCCCAAGCGTAAGATACCCCAGGCCCTGGTGCTCTGCCCAACCAGAGAGCTCTGCATGCAGGTGACCAAAGACCTTGACACCTATGCCCGCTTCACCACGCCCGCCATCAAGTCCATTGCTGTCTACGGCGGGGCCACTATCATTAATCAAATCAGGGACCTCAAGCGCGGTGTCCATATCATCGTCGCCACGCCTGGCCGCCTGCTCGATCTGATCCGCCGCGGCGAGGCCAATATCGCCTCCATCCAGACCCTGGTCCTTGATGAGGCGGACGAGATGCTGCAAATGGGCTTTCAGGATGAGTTAAACGCCATCCTGGCCCAGACCCCGGCCACCAAGCGCACCGTCCTCTTTTCCGCCACCATGCCACGCGAGGTCGCGGCCATCTCCAAGAAATACATGCGCGATCCGATTGAGATTACGGTGGGCGACCGCAACACCGGGACTGAAAATGTCGAGCACGTTTACTATATCGTCCAGTCCCACAACCGCTATGCGGCCATGAAGCGCATCGCCGACATCAACCCGGACATGTATGCCATTGTCTTCTGCCGCACCCGGCAGGAGACCAAGGACATCGCTGAAAAATTTATCAAAGACGGCTATAACGCCGAGGCCCTGCACGGCGAACTGTCACAGGCCCAGCGTGATCAAGTCATGGACCGATTTCGGGCCATGAATTTGCGGCTCCTGGTGGCGACCGATGTTGCGGCCCGGGGCATCGACGTTAAAGATCTGACCCATGTCATTAATTACAACCTGCCGGACGAGCCCGCCAACTACACCCATCGCAGTGGTCGTACCGGACGGGCTGGCCGCACCGGCATTTCCTGCTCATTCATTACTGCCAACGAACGCTATAAGATTCAGGATATTGAGAAGAGGATCAAGCGGAAATTTGAACGGGGACAGATTCCGGCCGGGCACGATATCTGCGAGCGGCAGCTGTTCAACCATGTCGAGACCATCAAGAATGTGGCGGTCGCCCATGAACGCATCCAGAGTTTCATGCCAGCCATCACCGAGTCCCTGGCGGAGTTTAGCCGGGAGGAATTGATCGCCCGGCTCCTTTCTTTGGAGTTCAATCGCTTGCTTGAATATTACCAGAGCGCCCCAGACTTGAACATCAAAGAGATCGACCGGACCCAACGCGCCTTCGATACTAAAGACGCCAAGCCTTGGAAGCAAGCAAGCCAAGGGCGGACCACCCGTTTCCATATCAATGTCGGCAAGCGTGACGGCATGAACCCCAAACGATTGCTCGCCGAATTCAATGACGCGATGGACAACCCGAACATCAGGATTGGCAAAATTGAAATATTAAGAAATTCGACCATGGTCGAGGCGGACAGCCGACATGCCGACTCCATCCTCAAGGCCTTTCAGGTGCATCCGATCAACGGTAAATTGGTGACCATCACCATCGATCACACCCCGCCAAGTGCCAGACAAGTTGCCAAGCCGCGGGAGTTTGACAACCGCAAGAATGCCAAATTTGCCGCAAAGAACCAAGACCGTAAGCCCAGACAATGGATCCAGTCAACGGCCCGTCCTATTTAACTTTCTTTATTTCCGCTTCAATCAGGGTCTTAACCCCTTCAAAGCTTCTTTCATTCACCCGGCGGCCGTTCACGAAGATGGTGGGCGTGCCGCGAACTTCGGCCTTGATGCCATTCTGCAGGTCATTCTGCACCTGTTGCTTCAATTGCGGGTCTTTATTGTCCTTGGCAAATTTATCCATATCCAGGCCAATAGCCTTGGCAAATTCGGTAAATTTTTCATCACTCAAGGCCGAAAGATTTTCAAAAATCTTGTCGTGCATCTCCCAGAATTTGCCCTGCCGATGAGCGGCAAAAGCGGCGATAGCGGCAGGCAGGGCAAGTTGATGACTTTGTAACGGGAAGTTTTTGTGAACCACTTTGACGTCCTTGGGATACTGCGCGAGGACTTGATCCAGCAGTGGCGACACTTTGGCACAGTAGGGGCACTGGAAATCGCTGAAGACCGCCACCACCACCGGGGCCTTCTCTGCGCCCTTGTATGGCGCCCCAACTATATCGATATTTTGCACAAAATTGACCGCCACTATGCTGATCGCGCCGGTGGCCTTGTCAGACAGGAATATCTGCTCGCCGGTTGGCGAGGAGGCAATCCGATCAGCAGAACCATCGATCTTGATGGTTTCTTTCAAGGTGCCATTAGCCTCATAGATCTCCACCTGCCCTTGGCCGGTCAGTACAAAAAACCAGCGACCATCTGCGGATACAGCCGTATCCACCGGACTGCCGGACGACTTGAGAGACAGGACAGTATTGGTTTCCACTGTTGCCTGGGCCGGAAGGGCGAGCGGCAGTTGCAGCGCTAAACATAAAACTAGGGAACTGAGTTTTTTTATGGGCATGAATACTCTCCAATGAGTTTCTAGGGCCACCATTGGCCAACGACACGCAAAGTCCACCATACCACAACCTCTCAGCCGGCTCAACCAACAGTGAACCTGTGGGATAATTTCAGAGATTTTTTGCTCAACCTCAATCCCCAAAAAGAGCCAATACAACCTTTGCTGGCCCTGCAAAAAAAGCTCGATCAGCTTGCCGAGATTCCAGCCATGTGTTATCAATAAGGAAATTCACAGACTTCATGCGCCCGTAGCTCAGCTGGATAGAGTGCCGGACTTCGAATCCGTGGGTCGGGGGTTCGAATCCCTCCGGGCGCACCAGTAAAATCAAGCACTTAGCTCTTTTTGAGCTGGTGCTTTTTTATTGCTATCAGTTGCATATCAGTATTTTTCCCCTTCCGTTCATTCAAAAGTCGCATCCATCAAGCTTGTTTGGGAACCTAGCGCAAAACGCACTTTTTCACAATTTCGCTGTACAGCTTGCACAGATATTCAAGAGTGCTGCCTGTTGATCAAATCTAGTAATTTAGAAGATTTTTTGACAAGGAATAACGACACAAAAACGAACCATGCCAATGTGTAATTGATTCAGCCAAACAATCACAAAACCAACTTACTGCCCGCCACGAACACACCGTACATATGCGTCTCCATCGACTAAAGTAACTGAGTAACCACCGGCAAAAATAATCCCATCCCTTGCTTCGATGGGGGGATAGGCATCAGAACTCCAATACAAATCTGGCTGGCAAGTGAAAGAAGGGTCTATGGATGGGCTAGTATAAGGTTCTGAGCTTCCCGTACCACAATTAGTACCACCAGTCCCCATTGCCGTTACAATCGTCCCATTACTACAGACAACCAAGCTCCTCAAAGTATCTTGCGACGGCAAAGTCCAGTCATCATGCCCTCCATCGGTTAATGCCTCGCAATAAGCATCAGCTTCATCCCAACGAATCGTCGATGCGCTGCCTCTTTGCTGCCACTCCCGACCCTGCCATATCACTGTGCTTGGAGGGGCTATTTGTGCCCCTGTTACTGAAAAGTTTAGCCCTTGTCCTTGAACCATATCAACCGTGTAACTGTCAGCCCCAACAACGACCGTTGGAATATTCAAGGTGCCTGTCCTAGCACTGTAGGCCGCAATATTGGACGAAGAGCTTGATGTTGATGGAACGGCAGTTGTTACTGAAAAGTCCAAACCTTGTCCTTGTTGCCGCATATTGACATTGTAATAGTCAAAATCAACAGCGACCTTTGGAATATTAAGAACACCTGCGCTGGCATTGTATGTTGCCTCATTCTCAGCCTTTGCTACTCCGCCCAACATCAACAATCCGGTTATCAATCCAGCTGAAAATTTCTTAATCATTTCATACTCCTTCATGAAAAATTGGACCAATCCCTAAAAACATTGCTTGCTCCGGTAAAAAAATGCGCAAAACGGCAAATGCAACCAATAAAGTCTCTTTATCAGGAAAGCTATTCATTCCAATAATTTTAATATTATTTACCATTTACACGCCTCTCTTAACGGTTTTATTGCAGCTGGAAGACCTGCAATGTCAAATGTTACTTTAACTGGACTTTCACTATATGGTGTAACTTGAGCTATTAGCTTATCATCATTAATCATATCTTTGATAAATTGAATTGGATTACTATGAAATGTAGCTTGTGAATCTGTTGATAACCCCCATAATGAAGTAACTGACTTATTATTGCCAATCCTTGTCAATACGGAAGATTCACTACCTAGGTAATCATTCCATGAAATGTATAAATCAGTTTTATTACTTTGGCACCGAGCAATTAAATGCACTCTATTCCCGAACCTGTTGGTTCCTGAGTCAGCGTCAAGAGTAATCTTTACAGTTTCTGTATCATCAACAGGATTAGTTTCAGAACTTACACTCCATTTACCTTTATTATTATTAAGATAATCCTTATCTTTTTTTGAAGTTGGTTTGTGCTTTGATCCATTTATATTAGTAATTTTTGCTTTTCCTATTATGTCGTATCTATATCCTGACTCAGAATCATTTTCTGCTAAAAAAATCCCATCAACAGTAATAATATCTCCTTTTTCAGCGACATCATTGGTTGCTACAACCATATCATAGGTATTATTACGTTGATCTCCAGTTCCATCTTGTATATGAAGCCAATTCTCACCAATGACATTTTTAGAGAAGCTGACCACTTGGCCACTAACCATAACTTTCTGTTTGTCTAGTAATGTTGACTTCCCATATAGCTCACTAACAGTATAACCGTTTTTACCAGCAGCTTTTTCAACCTTTAAGTCAGAAAACTGAATTATCTTTCCTTGAGTACCTTTTGTGGCAATAGGATTTTCATTTTTTTTAATTTCATTTATTGTTACTCCCGTTGCAAAAACAATTTTTTCGAAAGTTTTATTAAGTGGCTTGCTGTGAAAATTTTCCATCACTGATCCACCTTGCAAGGAAATTTCCTCTCCGACTTTAATTTCTTTTTCTGGTTTTGGTACAGCAGCCCAACTTTCCTTTCCTGAACCATCATCAAGACGCATAAAGGTGTAACCACTAGCATCCATTGTCTCTGAAACTTTGCCCTTGAGTTCTGCTAAAGGTGGTGTTTTCTCAGTCTTAGCAGTCGTGCTGCTTTCTTTGTCAACCGCAACAGTCTGGCCGAGAGATGGAGCAGCAACATTTTCCTTATTTAGGGGTGATTTCAAAATCATAAATAATATAATTGACAATGATAATGCCAGTAGGAAAACAGATAAACCATTATTAGAATTTCCTTTTTTATTCTCCGAAGATTCACCATTGTTTGTAATTTTATCATCATGAATTCCATCATTATCAAAGGGCAAAGTATATTTTACAGCTTCAGGCACTTGCGCTTTGTCATCCAGATTCTTTGACTCCTTCTCACTTTGGGCTATGCGTACTTTTGGGGAAGCCAGAAAAACATCGACTTTATTCATAATACCTACATTAACACCTTCTTCTGGAAATTCTTTCTGGCAAAATCTACATTTAATTGCCTCAAACTTTATCGTCTCTGCACAATCAGGACACTTCTTTGTTTCGTTGTCGATGGAGAAGCCAAGCGACGTTGCTTTTGCAAGTCGTTCTGCTTGTTCCTCAATGTCTCTGTTTTTTTTGCTCATTTCATTTGAACGAGCTTTTTGCTGATTCTCTTTGGAAGAGCTTTTTATTGCAAGCCAAACCAATATAGCCCCAACGAAGAAGAAACCAAAAAGGGCACCTCCTGTTCCATTATCCTTTGGCTCACGTCCTGACTCTATATCCACCTCATGCTGAGCCTTTTCGCTTGTTTTTTGTTTTTCACTAAGAAACTGCCTAGCTCTCAGGATCTCTTCTGGATTGTCCCATGATCTATCAGCATCAATAATATCCTGAATACTCTTAGTCCCTCCAAGTGCATTTAGAGTCACTATGGGTAAGGCAAAAAAACCTGTAAAACAAATAAGCAAAATAATAACAGTAGTTGTACGTTCAAGTCTATTTGGTTCCATAATTTCCCATTCAAAAAGAATAGATGGTTGGCTGTATCTGATACTTGCATAAAAAAAATGGGCGTGACTAATGCCATGCCCACTCAAGGTATCGCCAAACACCCATCCAGGAACACGAACAGAAGCCACGCCCAAATGGGGCGCATCTCTGTAAGTGTCGATTCCTGGATTAAAATTGGCGATTTTAGAGTGGAACGACTCTAACTAATGCAAAACTTTATATTTTTTTGGAAGCTATTACAAGCTTGGCTGTCTCCTATTATGCTATTATTTTTACTAAAATCAAGACAATGACCTCAGTTTGATTATCACGAAATTTCATCAAAGTCAATTCTCTTGCCTTGGCAAGGACAACCTAGCAAACGTCAACTCTTTCACCAAGTAGGAGTTTAAATGTAGGGATCATCCTGTTGGTCGTTGTTCATTTTTAGTTCATTTTTAATTTGCTCCCATTTTCTGGTCAGTCCTGGGTTGATCTCCTCGAATATTTTTGTCGAAAGAAGGAGCCCTGCCGCCGATTTCGCCGCTTCATAATCCACAAAGACGCCCAGAATGGCTGCAATAGCTCGATGGGAATCCGCACCTGTTTCATGAAGGAAATGCATTTGAAGTTGTTCATAGGTGCGTTCATACCTGGAATGAAGGACTTCCAGACTCAACCACTGAGCAATAATTTCACCAGAGAACACAAGCTGGGTAATCCAGATAAGGAGACGGGAGCATCCGGTGTTTATGGCCATGGATCACTTAATCAGTGACAACTTGGTTCCGGCTGCTGGTTTCTGGCCTCTGGGTTGCGACATGTAGCGATTGAAAGCATCATCGTACTTGGAATTATACCGAGCACAGCGCAACTTTAAGATATTGTTGGCGTAATCGACTTTCCACCAGGCACCTGATCGTTTCATCCGGACATGGCTAATGAATTTATTGGCGCTCTCGATCGCACCGCTGCCAATGGGGTAGCCACCCCGACGGCATTTGCCGTAGTCAATACGATGCTTGTGGTTTGAAAGATAACCAACCAAATTGTCACGATTTTTTTGGGCCTCTGGAGAACGACATTTCATTCTTTTCAAGCCAGCTATCACTTGGACGGCGTCATTATGGAAAAGTCTGGCTTTCGTCGCCTCCAGCCACTCCTGGCCTTTTCCCTCGCCGAAATGCAATTTGGCGAAGGCATGAAGATGTTCCGAGCAGTGGTAATAGTCCAGCACCTCTCGGCAATCGGGGAAGACCTCTTGGACAAGATCCCAAATCCACTGGGCACCGTCACCGATGAAGCATAGTCGGACTATGTCGGGAGGGATTAAGTTTTTATCTTTTATTTCGATCAGATATTGGAGAAATTCGTGTTTGGATGCTATTTGATGCCAACTCAGGACATGAACAATGCGATCTTGATCAAGGAGATATCCGCGAATGCCTCGGGCCTCTTTCCAGCAGTTTGGGGCATGAAGTTTTTCTGTCCGGATCGGAAGCATGGCGCCATCGGCGGTAAAGACAAAAACTGGCCGACGCTTTT
The DNA here is from genome assembly GCA_031400755.1 of Pseudomonadota bacterium. Lineage (GTDB taxonomy): Bacteria > Desulfobacterota > Desulfobulbia > Desulfobulbales > VMSU01 > VMSU01. The sequence goes on from JANNQL010000037.1 coordinate 28,074, forward strand.
TGCCTTTGGCTATCTTGTTAATTATTTCAAGTAATTCTTCCGCCGTCGGAAGAATTTCCGAGAGCTGGATTTCATCGGCGAGATCATTGGTCAGAGCGTGAACGGTATCTGGGCTTATACCGAACCGATAGATTTCATTGAGCATTTCGGCAGATTCTTCAAAGGTCTCGCTGGAGGCCATGCGCGCTGCAACTTTCTGGACATCGTGCTGGTATTTGCCTTTTTTGAGATTGAGGGCATCTTCGTAGGGGGTATGGTTCTTTTTGCACGAAGAGCAGTGGCGGTAAGGGCAAGAGAAAGAAAGCGTTCCGATGGTGGTCACGGCTTCGCGGAGCTGGGTGTATTTTTCTTTTAGGCCTTTCCCGCAATCCGGGCAATGGTAGTCGGCAAAATGGTGATCAAGTTTATTTTGGATGATGATTTGCACTAATTTAGAGTCAATTACAAATTTAAAGTTTTTTATTTGTTCCACTATTTGAAACAACGAGAGATGTGGAACATCTATTGCACCATAAATAACATCAAATGTTTTATCAAAATGCCTATTGAATTGATCTTTTGAATCCATCTTTGGGTCTATATTTAGTTTTAGCGCTTTTCTCATGGCAATATCTCCTATAGTGAAGATATTATACCATAAACAACCA
>JANNQL010000038.1:0-15401 GCA_031400755.1 Pseudomonadota bacterium
CTTGTCCGCCCATGCCCCCCAGCCACCCAGGAAGTACAAAATCACCTCCAGTCTTTCACAAATCCAGCCCAGCACCATACTTCTTCAGCCAATTTTTCCTTTCAAGATAATCGGGCATAACCTTATCCACCTCATTCCAAAAGGCGTCTGAATGATTCCTTTGGCGCAGGTGGCACAACTCATGGACCACCATGTAATCGATAATCTTCGGCGGTGCCATCATGCACTTCCAGTGAAAGGCAAGTGAATTGCCCACCGTGCAACTCGCCCAGCGAAAGCCCAGCTCCTTTACCGCTGTTCCTGTTGGGCATACTCCAACCTTTGGGGCAAAATAGGCCACGCGCTCTCTGATGCGTTGTTCACCCTTTGCCGAATAGAAAGCCTCAAAGGCCTGCCTTGCCGCTCCTTCTCCGCCCTCTTCAACCAGTGAACGCTTCAGGCAAAAACGGCCTTCTTTCAGTTGTAAGTCAACATCCTGCCCGGCTACCAGTGACAAACGATAGGAGCGGCCCAAGTAGAGAAAGGATTCCCCATTCACCCATTCGCGCACCACTGCGGTGGCTTTCAAGTCACGCCATTCCGCCAAATTCCGGTATATCCACATGCGTTTGCTTTCCACCACGGCATCGACCTGTTCAGGGCTTAAGCCCATGGGCGGGTGGACAATCACCAGCCCGTTCCGTTCAATGACAATATCCGTGGTCTTTCTGTCGGTGCCCGGCAATAGCTGATACTCAATGTCTCGTATGCGTCGTGGGGTCATGCCGTGCTACCTTTGAGCAGTTCATCATGGCGATTTTTGGCGAGCCTCATGATTTCCACCGCTACCCGCTCACGATGTTGCTTAAGCTCATGAATGCCAGTCAGCATCAAGGCAGTCTTGATCTCGCTGCGGGTCTTCTTCTGTTTGTCGGCGTTGGTCCAGAAGTCAATGCTGCCAATACTGTCTTGCAAGGTGTCAACGATTGCCTCCATTAACACCTTCATCTTGCCCTTGGCCTCATTGGGGACTTTGCCATCGGCAAAAGCCTGGTTGGCGATATGGGCAAAAAAGGTGGTGGCCTCCTTGCTCATGCCATCTTCCCCGGTTTTGCGTCCCTCCACCACCTCGGCCCGCAATTTCTCCAACTCGTCGGCCAGCAGGTCCCACTGGTCCTGATATTGGTCAATGAGTTTTTCCACCTTTTCCGACAAGCTCTTGTAAAAAGCCGGGTCTTCATCATGGTGCACAGTGCAATGCTTGCGAATGGCGTGCTCCATTTCACTGGCCTTGGCCTCAAGATTGCCAGCCGCGTGTTTGTTCAGGTTCTCGATAAAGTCATCGGCCAACAGCTCCACCGGTGGCACCTTGGGATTGATGCCTAAGCTGATCAAATGGGCGTTGATCAGGTCTTTGACCTTTTGGCCAGCATCGCCAAGGCTCAAGCTGGTATCCTTATAGCGTTCCTTGGTGACCCGGAGAATATAGCCAAATCGTTTCGCCGGTACTCGGAAGGGGTGGGCTGCCTGGTGTGGCAGGATAATATCCATGCTCATCAGGAATTTCTTCAGGTAGACATCAAAGTCGGCCCGAATCTTTTCATCCTTCAATAGGGTGACTGCCGCATGCACCACCGCTGCATCGGCCTCCACACTTCCCAGCGCACCCTGCACGAACTCGGCAACGTGCTTTACGTTGTGCTCGGCAAACAGTTGCAGCAGGCGATTGTACCGCTCTTCTAAAACCGGCACTTCAGAGGTGATACTTTTGAGCCCTGTTGCCAGCTCTTCCTGTTCATCGGTTGCGGCATAAAGGGTCAAGGCCTCGGTGAGATGGTTTGCCAAGCCGATATAGTCCACCACATATCCACGCTTCTTGCCTGTCTTGACCCGGTTTGTCCGGGCAATGGCCTGAAGCAGGGTATGTTCCCGAATCTTTTTGTCGATATACATGACTTGCTCAATCGGCGCATCAAAGCCGGTGAGCAGCATGTCACAGACGATCAAAAAGGCGATACCGGTCTCTTTCTTGTCCGGGTCGTCCAGGTCGAAGGGTTTGCAGAAGTTGGCGACCGCATCCCACTCTTTGGCCTGTCGGCGAGCCATAGTAATGTACGCTTTCTCATTGGTGCCATCACCAGACACCACTACCGCCGCCTTCAGGAAGGCAATTTTTTTGATCAGTTGCAAATCAGGCTGTGCTTCCGCCTTGGCCTTTGCTAGACGATCACGCAAGGCCTCCTGAATAGCCGTTTGATAGCGCACGGCGGCCAGCTTGGAATGGCAGACCACTTGGGCCTTAAAGCCGTTGGGCAAGATATGGCTGATATAGTGGTCAACCATGTCCACGGCAATGGCCGCAATCCGCTGCTCCGCTTCCAGGATGTCGCCAGTGGCACCGTATTTCTTCTTGATGGCCAGCAACTCTTCTTCACTGCGGTCCTTGAACAAATCATCAAAGGCGGTTTCAAACCCGTGCTTGTCGTAGAGGGCGGCATCGGCGGTTTTCCCCTCATAGAGAATCTGTAAGGTTGCCTCGTCGTTTACCGCATCCATCAGCCGATAGGTATCAATATACTGGCCAAAGCGTTTGTTGGTCTTCCGCTCCCCATGGCGTTCGGTAATCAGCGGCGTGCCGGTAAAGGCTATCCGCACGGCATTGGGAAAGGCTTCAAAAATATTGTCGCCCAGGTCTGAGCCTTGGGTGCGGTGCGCCTCATCGATCATGAGCAGAATGCGCTCTGAATCATTGACCACGCCAAAGGTCTTGCCAGAGGGCATGGCCTGATAGGTGCCCAAGGCCTCGGCGACCTTCAAACTCAAGGTCTCATCCCGCTGCTGAAATTTATGGATCATCACCATATTGATGTCAGAGCTGTCAGGCGAGAGCTGGTGGCGCAGGGCACCAGTGCTTTCGATGATACTCACCCGGCCACCGATCAAGGTGGCGGTTTTACCCAACTGTTCTTCCAGATCAATGCGGTCGTTGACCAGCACTATTTTGAAATCGTTCAAGTCCTTCGAGGTTCGCATCATGCGAGCGACAAAGACCATGGTCAGGGACTTACCAGAGCCCTGGGTGTGCCAGACCACGCCACTTTTTTGGGCTTGGGTCCGGCCATGGCGCAGGCGCTCGCAAATCTTGCCCGCCGCCCGGAACTGCTGATAGCGGCATACCACCTTGATGCGCGGCCCGCTCTCGGTATCCATGAACACCGCGGAAGTCCGCAGGATTTGCAGCAGGTTCTGTTTATTCAGCATCCCGGCAATGAGCTGCTGTTGCTGGTTCATGCCGTCGGCGGTTGTATCATCCATTGGCCATTGGGTCTTCCACGGGAAGAAGTGCTCGATACCAGAGGTAATGGTGCCAAAGTTGGCCTTGAGACCTTCGCTGCGAATCAAGAGCAGATTGGTATGGAACAGGCGCGGCTCGCCCTCCTTTAAGCCATAGAGAGGGGTGGCGTTGCGTCTGTTCATGTAGCGCTGCAACTGTTCAAAGGCCTCTTCCATGGGGTTGGCGCAGGTCGGCCCGCCTTTTTTGCACTCCACCACCGCCAAGGGGATGCCGTTCACAAAGAGGACAATATCCGGGATGATAAACTGCTTGACGCAACCCGGCGTATCGATACGGAACTGGTTTATGGCATGGAATTGATTGTTCTCAGGGGTGGCGAAGTCAATGAGTTGCACCACCGGGTCTTGTTCGCCGGTGAGTTCGTTGACGTCCATCTGGGCCTTGAAGAGGAGTTTTTGAATGGCCTCATTGGCCTCCAGCAGGGTGCGGTTGGGTTGGCGAAGAATTTGGTCGTGCAGGTCGTGCAGTTGTTTGTCAGTCAGCCAGTTCTCGCCCGTGGCCGTTTTGTTGATGGCGGCAACTCCCTTGACAAAGACCTCGGGCAGGAGCCACTGGCGAAAGGTTTGGCGCAGGCTCTTGCCTGGGGCTTGCGGGATTTCCGGGCCTTGGTCAATGATCGTCCAGCCCAGGGTGGCAAGCTGTTGCAGAAACGGCTGTTCGACCTCGGTGTACTCAGTCATGGGCTCATTCCTTATCCTTGAGCTGTTTGACCTCGCGGCTACCTTCCATCTGAACTACCGAGAAATCCTCGGCAGTTGCCGATTCGTCTAATCCCCTCGGATGGATGGTGACCGGGACTTTGCCGGTGAGGAGGTCGTGCATGAGACCGGATTTTTGTTGCGTTAGCTTTGCCAAATTATCTTCTAGTTTGGTTATGAAATTAAAAATTTCGTTAGATCGACGAATTATTAATTCCTGTTCTTCTTCTCGCGGGGCAGCTACACGAAAGTTCAACAATGATTTTGAATTTAGCTTGACCATGCTAGAGGATGTACCTACCGCTAATGCGGTAAGTCTGATCCTAACTTCATCACTCAACAAATATTGTTCGAGAAATTTATCATATATCAGTTCGTTTGTGCGTATCCTCATCATTAGGTCAGGATAGATGCAGAGTGCACCAATATTTCTATATATCCCGCACAAACCAACTAATTGAGGAGTGTTGGCCCTGCTAACCAAGAAATCACCTTCTTCCAGCAAAGCACCACTAGTTGCTGCCATACTCCCAGGAACAGATTTTAACTGCAAAGCTTTAAATCCACAAGAAGTGAGACAACCTAACCCTAAAGCATAACAACCATCCCACACATCTATTTCTCTTGGGCTGTAACCATTTTTAGGACTTCCATTAAGATATTTGGAGAGTGGCCCCCAGTCCCACACCTCCGGAATCCAGCCGATGGGGGTCTCTTGATACAGCTCCGGGGCTTGTTCCCTTGGGGGGCGGAGTTTGCCATCAGCAGTGAGGCCACGGGTAAACAAGTCGTGCATCAGCCCTGCTTTGATCTGTTGGTATTTGTGGATCAGGGCTTCGGTCTTTTCAATGGCTTGGTCAATGGTATCTAAAATTGAGGCAATTCTTTCCTGTTTTGTTTCTGAAATGTCCGGAATTGGGAACAGTTTTAGGTCATTCGCTCCAACCGCTAGAAAAGTAGAGCCTTGACTCCTCCGATGCAGAAACTGGATGTTTTGCTCTAGCGCATGTCTCAAAAAGTTAGTGTTGGCTATACCAGCTCTTGCCTTTATTGAGCCAAGGCCACGGCCAATACAATATTCTTGATCACTCCAATTCATTTGGCCAACAGGAGCCCGCACACTAATCAGTATCGAATCACTTTTTGCAATTCGTAAGGGAGGGAAGCAATGAATTTCTGGCGTCGGATAACGAGTGCCGAACTCAGCGCATCCTTGCAAAAAAGGAAGCCCAACCTCATCAACATTGCATGCGCTTGAGTCCGGAGACTGCCCCATCGTGATGTCAGCAACAGTTACCAATTGAGTCGTTGTCCAAATCTCACTCATACCCCAACTCCACCAGGAAGGCCTTGAGCTGGGTTGCGGCGGCATCCCGTACGTCCTCTATGGTCTTGGCCGTGATCGCGTATTTGCTCCATAGATTTTCAATGGCCTTGATGCAGGCCCGTTGGTCGGCCCGCAGATAGGCCTGATAGGTGTTCATCAGCACTTGGCGCAACCGTTCCATGATCACGGTGCGGGCCTCGTCGTTGGAAATCTTCTGCCGCGCACTTTCCACCAGCTCATCCCGTTTGCTTTCGATGCCTTTGAGCGTGGCCTTCAGGGCCTTGACTTCGTCCTCCAACACCTTGTGGCGGGCGAGGTGTTGGCTAATGCTCTCGGCTCGTTCCCTGGCCAGTTCGCCCTGCTCCATGGCATAGTTCAACGCCTCGGTAAACTCGGATTGGTGATTCACCTGGTCGGCCAAAGCGAGAATGCGTCTGCCATTCTCAAATTGCGCCTCTGCTACAGTGAGCCCTTCGGTGCAGTAATAGCCTTTCTTTGCCCCATTGGGCAGCAACCCAGCCACCTTGATTTCGGTGAAGATATGGGTGGCCAGTTCTTTCACCTCTTTCAGGTGCGCCTTCCACTCAGCGTTTAAGGTCTTCAGCTCCTCCTTTTTGCTCTTGACCTCAGCACTGGCCATAACGCCGCTGTCGTCCATGTCTTCAAAATCTTCGTCATCGGCGGCGGCAAAGAGGGCCTGCAACTCGGCAAGGCGGGCCTGGGCCTGCTCCATCTCTTCCAGCACTTCGGGGAATTGGCTTTGCAGGATGTCCTCATCGGGGATCAGTTCCGGCCCCCAGCCACTGGCGGCAATGGATTTGAAATCAGCCTTGAGTAGATTCACGTAGTTGGCAAAGGCTCCGCGTACCTGATAGGGGGTCAGCAGGTTCTGACCGGCCAGCACCTCGGCAATGCTCTTGAGTAGAGTGCTGCGCATAAGGTAGACGTTGCCTGATTGTTCATGTTGGTTTTCAGGGTCTGGGGCCAGGGCTAGAACAATCGGCAAGTTGTCGTACCACCAGGCCTCCACTTGCTGCATAAAGGTAAGGTGGCTGTCGATCACCCCTTGGTGGTTGGTGACAAAAGGGGCAATATTGCGCTTGTCGGCAATGGCTTCGGCAAAATCCAGATACACAGCATCCCTGGCCGCCGCCGCTCCTGTGCGTCCTGCACCCGCGGCATTCGTGCATCCCTGCACATCAAAGCACTCTTCACGCAGGCCGGGGTAGTTGCTCCAAAAATGTGCCAAGGCATCGACCTCGGCAATGGGCACCCCGCCATGCAAATGCGCCCGTACATCGTGGGGTTCGGGCGGGGGTGCATTATCGACATAGCGGCGGATATTGCAGTTGTAGTCTTCAGCCGCTATCTCTGTCACTGGCACCTGGCGGGCATAAGCGGGAATGTCCGCCCCCTGGCGGTAGGCATGGACGATTTTATCGATGTCTTCCGGGCGCAGGTGGTTTTGGGCCTTACCTTCGCGGTACTCCCGATCCGCATTGATAAACAGCACATGGCTGCGCTGGGCCGCGCCCTGTTTGTTCATCACCAGGATGCAGGCCGGAATGCCGGTGCCATAGAACAGGTTGCTGGGCAGGCCGATGATGGCCTCCAGGTACCCTTTATCAATGAAATGCTTGCGGGCTGCCCGCTCTTCGCCGCCACGAAACAGCACCCCATGCGGCATGATGGTGGCCAGACGGCCATCGTGCTTGAGCACTGCAAGCATGTGCTGCACAAACATGAGGTCGGCCTTTTTGCCCTTCTCCGGCATCATTACCGGGAAGCGACCGGAAAACTTGAGTTCTTTCTTGCTGTAGTTTTGACTGAAGGGCGGATTGGCCAAGACGCGGTCGAAACGCTTGAGTTCGTTGTTTTCGTCCAGGTGCTGCGGTTCCTTGATGGTGTCCTCTTGGCGAATATCGGCGTGCGAAATGCCGTGCAACAGCATGTTCATTTTACAAATAGACCAGGTGGTGCCAATCTTCTCCTGACCGTTCAAGGACAATTCGTTCGGGCTACCGCCACACTCCCGCAGATAATCCCGCGTCTGGATCAGCATGCCGCCAGACCCTGCCGTGGGGTCATAGACGCTCATGCCCTCTTTGGGATCACAGATTTCGACACAGATACGGACCACCTCGGCGGGGGTGTAAAACTCACCGGCCTTTTTGCCCGCTGAATCGGCAAAAAATTTGATCAGCCATTCGTAGGCTGCACCAAGCAAATCCGGAAATTCAAAGTCATCGTCCTTGAGCGGGATTTTTTCAAAGTTTTGGACAAAGTCGGCCAGGGTGTCGTCATCCAGGGTGCGCTGGCCAATCTTGCGGTTGAAGTTGATCCCTTTGAGCACATCTTGCAGGGCGTCGATGTTGGCATCCTCAATGGCCTCCAACGCTTTGTTCAAGGTGGTGCCGACGTTCTCCTTGACGTGCTTTAAGGCCGGGTGATGAACGGTCGTGGTCTTTTCATCCTTGGTGACCTGCTCATCCCAGCCTTGATTCCAGCGGGCACGTTCCGGCACAAAGAAATACTTGCCGGAATAGTGGTCAGGGTCGTTCAACTCGATGGCTATATCGTCCGCACTCATCCCTCTGGCGGTGAGTTCGATTTTCAACTCGGCCCGGCGTTGATCAAACAGGTCGCTGGCACGCTTTAAGAACAGCATGCCGAAGATGTACTCCTTGTACTCGCTGGCATCCATGCTGCCGCGCAGGTCGTCACAGGCGGTGAGCAGGAGGTTTTCGAGGCGAGAGAGGGTAAGTTTGGTTTGGCTCATGAATTTCTTCTGGGGTGATTCCGTTGGTTGAGAGGGGATGCCAGGTCACGCCAAAGTCTGAACTGCTTCAGCTCTTCGAAGCATCGTGTCCGAGTTTGCCCTTCCAGATAGGCCTTTCTTGCCAATCCTCCGGGAAGCCCATGGCTTGTACCTGAACATCAGGGTGGCTGGCGAGAAGTCCGCCTAATCGTTCTTTCCAGTGGTGCCCTGGGGTCATGATGTCCATCATGTAAGCGAGCATAACCAGGGTGTTGTAGAGGTGCCGCTCTGAGGCAGGATGAAATTAGGCGTCAGATTTTCCGGTTTCCTTTTAGGCAGTTGCATGATTACCGTAAATCGCCGATTCCATAGGCGGCTGTGATGGGCACAGCAGTTGCGCACTGTGGTCAGATGATGAAATAATGAGACAAGAATTTTTTCGTCAAGATAGTACGTGTTGGCAATTCTTTGCCGAAGGGCTGGTTCCTTGAGGAGTTTATACCAGCGAGAGAGTTGCCCCAAGCTCATTATCCTACAAACTGCCCACACCGGTGGGAGGTCTGGCGGGTCATAGGTTTTCAGGTAATATTTGATAAACATCTCCTGGCTTTTTTTTACCTCTTTGGCCAGTCCGGCCAGGCTCTCGGCATGGTCTCCATGGCTGCAAAAAAGTTCCGGATTAAGATAGGCATGAGCACCATGAGTCATTGAAAGCGCACAGGACCATTGATTTCGCAATGAAATCTCGACTCTCTCAAGGGCATCCATGACTAATAGGCGCAATGTCCGATCAAAGATATAGTGATGAAGGACCAAATCAAAGTTTAGCCCTTCTTGAAAACGGTGAGTGCCATCGCCATTGTCAATTTGAAAGGGATGCCAATATCCGCTGAGGCGATAGTAGGAAATATGGGTAAGATAATGTATGGCTCGGTCCGGGTCGGGAATGTGCATCCCCTTTTCTTTGAGGTGGTCAATTTGGTCCAGAATGGAAAGAGGCGGTTTTTCAAACGGTTTTTTCATGATATTTGCCAAAAAAAAACTCCCCTGTGCGCAGTTCTGATGGGATGCGGGGGAGTTTATCAATAAGTAACCCACCTGGTGCGCAGAGCTTACGGGATGCGTGGCGGGTGTTGTTCGAGAATTGGATGCAACCTATGCCTTGCATACTACATTAATCATTTTCATTTTCGCAACCTATTTTTAGCGTCCAAAGGGAAAACAAACTGTTTTGGTGCCCCCCATATAAGCCCTGAACAAGGGAGTTTGCAATTAATTTCAGCCGGTTGATTTCAATATAAGTTAATCAGAAGCATTCGATTCATCCTATCTTTTTGGGGATTGCCCAAAATTGGTTTAGCTGATGGCCAAAGTCCTTCTAGGGTTGCTTTCTTGCTCCCTCCGGTCCCGCGGCTGCAAATTTCTGCAGTTGGGTCAGATAATAGTCGCGGTTGGCCGGGTCTTGGTTTACCGCCCGCTGCTCGGCCAGCACTGCCTGCTCAGAAAAGCCGTTATGCCAATAAGCCAGGGCCAAGGTGTCCAGAATGTGGCCGCTGGGCTGCAGAGTCGCAGCCTGCTTAGCCAGCGGCAGGGCTTGGACTGGGTCAAAAATGGTCGGCTCGTCCACGGTCAGCAGCAGCCAGGCCAGATTGTTTAATATCTCCGCTTGCGCCGGCGACAGGTCAAGGGCCTTTTTGTACTCAACTACGGCCTCCGAGTAGCGTTGCAGGCTGTACTGGAAATCTCCCATCAGCTGCCGCCAGATGTAATTCTTAGGCTCTTCACTGATTTTCTGTCGAATGACCGCCTCGGCGAATTTTTCTCTCGGCGGTCCCTCCAGCAAGTTCTCCGGCACCTTCCACAGGACAAAGGCGGCCACCACCAGAATGGCGCCATAGAGGGCCAGTGCGCCGTGGACCTTACGGTCATGGCTCTTGATCTGCTTTGGGTCATGCTCGCAACGTTTAAGGCAGTCAATACGCTGGCCGATGCCGAAATGGTGCCAACTTGGCAGGTCGCGGATGTCGCCACTCAGCCAGGCAATTCTCTCAAAGACCCGGACCAGGGGGGCGCTACTCACCATGGTCTGCAAGGCATAGAGGTCGGCCTGCCGTTCAAAGTTCCGCATAAAAAAACCCAAGACATACCGAAAATAGACAACCATCAGGACAAATAGCGGCACGGTGCTGGCAAAGGCCAGGGTGTTGCTTGATTTTTTATTGGCCAGATGGACCATCTGATAAAAGAGGTCAGAGTTGGTCAACAGATAGAGGACAGGGTAGGAAGAGAGCTGGGCCAGCAGGCCAAAACCCATAAACAGCACGAGAAAGATCGGCATATGCCACTTTTTGACATGCCCCAGTTCGTGGGCCATGACCGCCTCAATTTCCTCCGGATTCATGGCCGTTAACAAGGCTGGGGTGACCAGGAGATAGCGAAAGGGGGCGATGATGCCCATGACGCCAGCGGTCAGGGCCTGGCCCTCATGCAGCGGCCAGAGCAGGATTTCGGCGTAACCGACCCCCTGCCGTCGACAAAAGGTTTCGATCCTGCTGCGAGCTGGTCCCCGGGGCATGGGGGTGCAGCCCCACATCCGGGTGACTAATACCGGAAAGATGACCGCCAGACACAGAAAAAAGGCGATGAATATCGCCTGTTCTCCCCAGGCTGAGGCCATGACGCGACGAACCAGCGGCATATTGGAACGTTCCAGAAGATCGGCGAAAAGTGACAGACAGAGCCAGGGCAGGATAATGGGCAGATTGGTCTTGAGATTGTTCCAGGCAAAAGCCGCTGATGCTTGCCTTGAGTTGAAGACCTCCCGGTAGCGGTTAGCGGCCTTGGCCCACATGCCGCTCAAATAGCCGGTGAACAGGACAAGGCTTGCGACGCTGCCTAGCACCGGCAGGGAGCGTACGCCAGGCAGCAGGCCAAAATAGTACTGGCAGTCAAGCAGGTAGATATCCAGGCTGAAAGAGACGATGGCAAGGATTGAACCATGGCGCTCGGCAGCGCTGTAGGCGCTGGCCTTAGTGACCTTGGCCTTGCTAAAGATGCGGCGCAGCAACCCTTGGTAGATCAGGGCTTTAACAACAAAGAGGACGAGGTTGACGATACCGGAAAACTGGGGATGGTCAGTGGCAGTGTTGGTGGTCAGGATCAGAATGACCACCAGAAAATAGATGAGATTGTTGTAAATCAAATACTACATCCTGGCCGAGAATGCAAAACGCTGGCGCTCGAACGGGGTGTTGTGCCGGGTGAAGCTGTTGGCCAGTTCGTTGATCTGGAGGGGGGTGAGGAGATTGTGCTGGACAAAATAATCGCCAAATTTTTTCTGGAGTTTGTTTTGCTGGAAGACCATGAGCCGTAACTGGCTGCCGGTCAAAATACCCAAAGCCACCGCTGATGCCCCGAACGACTCAGACAGTTTGCGTTTTTTGAGGACGGTGAGGATGTCCTGATCGGTGAGCCAGCCGAAACGCCGGCCGATTTCGCCCAACCGCGGCCGGCCGGTTCGCTGCCAGACCAGGGCCTTGATGATGGTCTGCCAGTTGGTGACGCCGGCATAATAGAGATAATGGCCGAAGAGAAGCTTGCGGGCTGGCATGGCCACCGTCGTTGCGCCCCATGCTTGTCTGGTTTGCCAGGCAGAGGTTGGGCGGCTGCTTTGGCGGGTGAAGCCACTGGCCTGGCCCCTGGTGGCCCGGGCTTGACCGGAATCGCCAGGGGAACGGGTGCGACTCTGGGGTGGTGGAGTTGGCTTGGTTTGCGGCTTGCTGGCTTGAGATTTTTTTAGAGGGGCTTGCTGCGCCCTGGCCCGGGGTGGCGCATGAAAACGGAAGCCGCTGTCCCGGGCATCCAGGTAAGTCGTCAAGTTTTCGTACGCCTGCTGGACAATTCGGAAGAGATCGGCACTTTGGTGCTTGGCCTTATCCCCCTGACTGGCCAAGATATCAGGATGGGTTTCCAGCGCCTTTTGGCGGTAGGCGCACTTGATGCCCGGCCGCTGCAGATATTCCAAAAAACATCTGGTGACTTGTACCTCTGCGCCGAACAGCACCCGGCAGGAATCAAACAATTCGTGCTCCGCGATAACCGCTGTCATAATTTTTCTCCGCGCTAGGATTGATAAACTCGAAAGAATCGAGCTACAGATGGCGCTGCCATCAGGGTTCCCATAGAGGGATCAACAATCAGCCGAATTATTGATTGTCAACCTGGGCCAAAGCCTTATATACTGTCTCTTGACCAAGGGAGATCTTTGTCGCCCTTGCAGGATCGTTGCGGCTGCTCTATCCAGCTCTGCCTGAGCATCTCACTTTTTTAATTTATTCGATAACGTGCTAATTTCAAATAAAAATTTTTATATTGCCGGAGCATTTTATTAAAAAAGCGGGCTCCATCATTTTTTTTCAAATAAATTCAACCAGATGGCAGGAAATTTCCTGACAGAAAAAAGGACACGGCGATGACAGACTATCATGGCATTACAGAGAATAAAACATGGCCAACGTTACAAAAACTGGCGACCGCCCCCTTTGATCTTACCTCAAACGGGGCCCTTGACCGGCAACGGATTTTGTCATTCCGTAGCGAGATGGCAGGCTTTCGGCTTTTATATGGCACGGAACGGGTTGATGTGGAGACTATGTCGGCCCTGCAACTCCTAGCAGATGAGAGTAATGCGGTCAGTCAGTTTAAGGCCATGAAGCAGGGGGCGATGCTGAACCGGATTGAAGGATACGACAGCGAAAACCGTATGGTGCTGCATACCGCGGTCCGTGATATTTTTAGCGATACCCCCCTGCACCCCGAGGCCACGGCCCAAGCCAAGGAGGAGTTGGCCAAGCTTGCCAGGTTTCTTGACGGATTGGCCAATGGCGCGGTAGTCAATGATCAGGGCCAAGGATTTACCGACATGCTCCTGGTCGGCATCGGCGGCTCTGATCTGGGGCCGCGGGCGCTCTATCTGGCCTTGCAGCGTTTCAATCTGCCAGGGCGAAGGATCCATTTTATCTCAAACGTTGACCCCGATGACGCCGCCGCAGTCTTGCAAGGCCTTGATCTCAGCCGGACCCTGGTCAATGTGGTATCGAAGAGCGGGACAACCCTTGAAACTTTGACCAATGAGGAGTTGGTGCGGGCGGCATTCGCCAAGGCCAGGCTTGATCCGCAGCGCCATTTTGTGGCGGTGACCGGCAAGGGCGGCCCCATGGACAATCCGGCCCGCTATCGGGAATCGTTTTATATGTTTGATTATATCGGTGGCCGTTACAGCGTGACCTCCATGGTCGGGGCGGTGGTCCTGGGCTTTGCCTTGGGTTATGAGGCCGTGCTCGAGATCCTGCGCGGCGCAAACACTGTCGATCAGGCAGCGGAAGGACCCGATATCCGCCGCAATATCCCGCTGCTCCTCGCCCTCCTCGGCATCTGGAACCGTAATTTTTTAGGCCATGATACTCTGGCGATCCTGCCCTACAGTCAGGCCCTGCTCCGCTTTACCGCCCACCTCCAGCAGTGCGACATGGAGAGCAACGGCAAGTCCATCGACCGCGCCGGTCGTCCCCTGGCCGACCACAGCGGCCCGATTGTCTGGGGTGAGCCGGGCACCAACGGCCAGCATGCCTTTTACCAGCTCATTCATCAGGGCACCACCGTGGTGCCGGTCGAGTTCATTGGTTTCTTAGAGAGTCAATTCGGCCTGGATCTGGAGATCCAGGGCACTACCTCGCAAGACAAACTGCTGGCCAACCTCCTGGCCCAGTCCCTGGCCCTGGCCACCGGCCGCGATCATGACAATCCGAACCGCCGATTTGCCGGCAACCGTCCCAACTGTCTGTTGGTCGCACCCCGCCTGACGCCGTTCACCATGGGGGCTTTGCTGGCCATCTACGAAGCCAAGATCGCCTTGCAGGGCTTTATCTGGAACATCAACTCATTTGACCAGGAGGGGGTGCAGCTTGGCAAGGTCCTGGCCAATCAACTGCTCGACCACCTCCGTCACTCCCGGCAGGACAAACAGTATAAGGGACAGGATGGGGATGCTGCGGGCTGGGCAATGCTTGCGGCGGCCGGGGTGGTAGACTAACTAAGCCTTGCGCATCAGCTTGGCAATAGTTCGATCCAGGTAGGGAATTGAGCAGGGCTTGGAGATGAATTCGTCGGCGCCGAGTTCGAGTGCCAGGGTTCGGTCATGCTGGGACTCGCGGGCGGTGAGCATGATGATCTTGATCGACTCGGTTGCCGGGTCTGATTTCAGATGCTGGCAGATATTGCGGCCATCGCCCGCCGGCATGGTGATATCGAGCAAGATCAGCTCAGGCCTTTGCGAAAGCGCCAGTTGCAAGGCTTCCGTCGCATCGTAGGCATGCAGAACTTCATAGCCCTGTTCGGTAAGGAATTTGGTGAACGAGATATGGATTGTGCGGTCGTCGTCAGCGATGAGGATTTTCATAATTTTGCCAGAGGTTGAAGGGGGAAGAATGCTGCCACGTTGTGATAAGGTATAGCAAACTCATCCCGGCAACGCAAATCTTTTTATCATCGGTTTAGTAGGGGCACCTTCTTCGATGCGGGGTAAACGTTCAGCATAACAACCCAGCCTAGCGCAACATGGCGAAGCGTTCCCAAAAATCCGGAAACGACTTGGCGACACAGCCTTCATCGATAATGGCTACGCCGGGCACGACGAGCCCTGCCACCGCAAAACACATGGCGATGCGATGGTCGTCGTGGGTGTCGATGGTGGCACCCTTGAATCCGGCCCGAGTCGGGTCGCCTTCGATGATCAGGGTGTCTGGCAGCTCGCGGGTCTTGACCCCAAGCTTGGCCAGTTCAGTCGCCATGACGTGCAGGCGGTCGCACTCCTTGATCCGCAGATGGGCGATATTTTTGATGACAGTGGTGCCCTCGGCAAAGGCGGCTACCACGGCCAAGGTCGGGGCGACGTCCGGGCAGTTGGCCATATCGACCTCAATGGCCTTGAGTTGCCGGGGGCCGCTCACCGTGATGCCGGTCTCACTCTTCTCCACCTGACAGCCCATCCGCGCCAGCATGGCGACCAGCACGGCGTCGCCCTGTAGCGATGGCTCCGGGACGTTGGTCACCGTCACCCGGCCGCCGGTGACCGCCGCCGCCGCCCAGAAATAGGAGGCGCTGGAGGCATCGCCCTCGATGCGGTAGGTCCGAGCCCGGTAGGTACCCCTAGGGATGGCGAACTGATTGAGCGCCTCGTTGGCCAAGACCTTGACGCCAAAGGACTCCATCACCGCCAGCGTCATG
>JANNQL010000039.1:0-13716 GCA_031400755.1 Pseudomonadota bacterium
GTGCGGTGACGGGGTCGTTATTCTGGTAAAAGGTGTTGAACATGCGGGTCAAGGCCTCCGAGTCGGCCGCTACCTCGCTGTAATCGGGTAGTTCGAGAAACCCATCCGGACGGCTGCTGGCGGGGTAACAGAGGCCAGGAATTGCCCTGAAGTCAAGCCCTTTCTGTAGATGCGAGGCCAACGCCAGGATGGTTTTTTCTGCCATGCCATAGACCAAGATGTCGGCCTTGGCGTCGAACAGGATTGATTTCCTTACGCGGTTTGACCAGTAATCATAATGGGCCAGGCGTCGGAGGCTGGCCTCGATACCGCCCAGGACGATGGGCTTGGTGTTTTTGAAGGAGCGACGGATGAGGTTGGTGTAGGCAATGACGGCCCGGTCCGGGCGCCGGTTGTTTTGGCCGCCAGGCGTGAAGTCATCGGATTTGCGCCGTTTGTCGGAGGCGGTGAAGTTTGCGACCATGGAGTCAACGCTGCCGCCAGTGACCCCCCAGAAGAGGCGCGGTTCGCCAAGGCGGGTGATGTCGTGTCCGGAATCAATCTCGGGTTGGGCAATGATGCCGACCTTAAACCCAGCCTCGGCCAAGACCCGGCCAATGACCGCCACGCCGATAAAGGGACTGTCGATATAGGTGTCGCCGCTGACCAGAATGATGTCTGCTTGCGACCAGCCAAGTGTTTTTAGTTCTTCTGGAGTGGTGGGGAGAAAAGTCATGTTGGTCATAATAACCTTAAATAGCCAGGGCGGGTATGGAAAAAATAAAAATCAGAGACCATTCGATTAGGCTGGGGCAATTTTTAAAACTGGCCGGCGCCGTGTCGACCGGTGGTGAGGCCAAGGCGCGTATTCAAGCAGGCGAGGTCATGGTCAATGGCCTCGTTGAGTCCAGACGCGGGGCGCAATTACATAGCGGGGATAAGATCGACATTGATGAGCGGAGCTTTGAGGTGGTGGGACAGGATGAGTGATGAAAAATTCTAAACTTTGTAATAAATAATTTGCATAGTCGCGTTAATTGGCTATAAAGTTAAATATGATTAACAAAAATATAAGCATTGAGGCAACGCTGAAACAGCTCGGCGAACGTCTGAGGCAGGCGCGACTGGCGCGCAATGAGAGCCAGGATTTTTTTGCGCAACGACTCTGTTTGAGCAGGCAGTCATACAGCAAGATGGAAAAAGGCTCTCCACAAACGCCGATCGGCAACTGGCTTGCGGCAAGCAGCATTCTCGACAGGCTTGGCGATTGGCAGAATGTGCTTGCCGACCAGGAAGACCTGTTTGCAAAGTTCGAGAAAGAGATCAGTCGGAGGCAGCGTGCAGGTGGTAACCGGCAGAGGGGTAAATGATCAGGCTTGAAGTATGGCTGACCCTGCCCTCCGGCGAGGATGTCAAGGCAGGGGCTTTAGTTGTCGATGACCCGGATTCTAGGGGTGGGCTCAAAGGGCGTTTCCGTTACCTGCCGGAATACCTGGAGCGTCCGCAGGCCTTCCCTCTCGACCCGTTGCATCTGCCCCTGACGACTGCCAACGCATTTGATGCGGATCGACCCCACGCCGGCGTCCACGGCGTCTTTGAAGACAGCCTGCCGGACGACGACTGGGGACGAAGGCTTATGATTCGTCGCTATAAGCTTGGACGCGACGAACAACGCGTGTCACATCTCTTGCGCTTATTGGGCAATCAAGGGTTGGGTGCTCTAATCTACACGGAGCATGGCGAACCTCCCCCGCCAGTAGCCGTGATTTCCAGCCGTCACCTGCAGGAACTTGCGCTGCTGGCGGAAAAATTCGAGCAGAATGGCGCAGTGGAAGACGATGAACTTGCCCTGTTGTTCCAGGCCGGCAGTTCTCCAGGGGGAGCCAGACCCAAGGCCCTGATCGAGGACGAACAGGGGGCCTGGCTCGCAAAGTTTGCCAGCACCAAGGACCAGTTGGACGTGGTAAGTCTGGAGGCAGCCACGATGGAGATGGCCCGCCGGGCGGGGTTGGAAACGGCCGAGGCCAGGCTGTTAGCGTTGGGTCCCCGCAAGTGCCTGCTGGTGAAGCGGTTTGACATTGCCGGGGCTGGTGGCCGCCATCACCTCATCAGCTTGCAGTCGCTGCTGAAAGCCGATGGATACTACAATGCTCTGGCTACCGGGATTTGGCCGAGGTCATACGTCATGTGTCCGCTGCCCCGCAACGGGACCTGCGCATGCTCTACAGGCAGATGGTGTTCAACGTGATGGTCGGCAACACCGACGACCATCTGAAAAATTTCTGCATGCTGCATGATGATGAAGGCTGGAGATTAAGCCCGGCCTTCGATCTGGTGCCGAACATTGGTTTTAACCAGGAGCATACCCTGCGCATCGGGCTTGACCACCGGCCGCCTAACCTCGAAACCACCCTGGCCGAGGCCAAATATTTTGGGATCAAGCGCCGCCAGTCTGCACTCGATTTGGTGCAGGAGGTGGGCTCGGCTGTTTCGCAGTGGCCTACGATTTTTGCAGACCATGGTGTGCCGCAGAAAGATATTGAAGCGATCAGCAAAGATATACGACAACGATTGTCAAAACTGTTCTCAGCG
This sequence comes from Pseudomonadota bacterium, assembly GCA_031400755.1. Lineage (GTDB taxonomy): Bacteria > Desulfobacterota > Desulfobulbia > Desulfobulbales > VMSU01 > VMSU01. The sequence continues at coordinate 2,572 of JANNQL010000039.1, forward strand.
TAAAATTAATTTCTGCTTGAAAACTGACCACATCAGTGTGCTGGACATGCTTATCGCCATGATTTCAGTGGAGGCAGGACTGCCTCTTCACACCTTCAACACAAAGCACTATGGCCCTATACCCGGGCTGACGACCCGACCGCCGTACAAGAAATAGCGCAAAAAAACGGTGCGCAGACACCCCGTGCATACCCCTGCTATACTGCGCCTGTAACCTTGGCTATACAAACCCTAGTTCCACATGCTTGCCGAAAGCGCGGGCAATCTTTTCGAGGGTTTTGATGGTTGGATTGGCTTTGCGGGGATTCTCCAGGCGCTGATAGACCTGATAGGTGATGTTGAGTTGCCGGGCAATTTCTACCTGCGATTTGTCACCCCGCAGTTGGCGCAGCATGATGGCCACCGCTATATGGGGCGCGACAGTGATGGGGTAGATATCAACCCCTGTGATGGCGGATGGCCCAGGGATGCTGAAATTACGTTCAAAGTCCGAGGCCAAACAGCCGTTAAGTGCATCTTCGGCATTCTGGAGGGCTTCTTCGATGGTCTGGCCAAAGGTAACGACATTTTCCAGATCAGGGAAGGCCACCAGAAAGGTATCATCTTCTTTCGTGATATGGGCAGGATAGGTAAGCATGGTCTTTACTCCTTTATGCCTGTTTGCCTGAGAATAGCATTCAGCAGGCCTTTGGGCAGCTCGGCGCTGCCGTGAATGGGGACAGGGACAGACCTGTGCCCATCCCGGATCATGATGTGATGGCTGCCGGAGACGCGATCAAGGTTCCAGCCATTTGCTTCCAGCAGCTTTTTAAGTTGTTTGCCGGTCATGAGTTACCCTACACAGCATATATGGTGTATGTCAAGCTGGATATCTATTGACATGTTTGAACCGAAACTTGCGGGAGGTAGATACCGTTTTGTGTGCCAACGTAACCAAGATGATGCAATTTTGCTTCTACTTGGTGAGAGTGGGGCGCAAAGCTTGCAGGATAAAACAAAATTGTTACAGCTACGACTATGTGGTGATTAATGAAGTCTGCGGCAAATTGTTTACAAAACGAAACTTGACCGTTTGCACTAATCACTATGATGCTGGGGTGTTTAGTTAGGGTAGGCATAGTGACCTCCATATTGTTTAGGGGCTTAGGAAGCTCTGGCAAAAGTCGTCATCCCCGTGAAAACGGGGATCCATATTTTTCGGTAGCTCCCAACGACTGGATTCCCGCGTGCGCGGGAATGACGAAATGGGTGATGCAAGGGTGTTTTGCAAGAGGCCCTTGGGATTACACTATTGTACCAAAGCAATCGGTGATCAATCATGATTGGGGGGCTTGTCAGTTAGTTAAGGGCTATGGGCTATTTGGCCAGATAGCAGCGGCCAATCATGGCCTGGCCCAAGGCAAGACAGCCGTCTCCTGACGGCAAGAGGGAGTGGCTGAGTACCGTAAATCCGGCTTTGGTAAAAACCTCGATCAGACCATTCAGCAGCAGATGATTGGCAAAAACCCCACCTGAGAGGGCAACGGTCTTGATGCCGGAGTCAGCGGCAGCGTGTTTGACGGTCAAGGCCAGCAAGTCGATCAGCGTCCGATGAAAGGTCTGGCTGATCAAGGCCAAGGACAGCCCGGCCTGAATATCAGTGACGATCTGGCGTAAGAGGGGAGTGATCATCATTTTTCGACCGCTATTGCTCTCCTGCAATTCCACTTCATAGGCCCGGTCGCCGATCCTGCCGCCAGCGTACATAAACTCGATGGCGGCCTGGCCCTCGTAGGCAATTTTTTGTCGTCCGCCAGCCATGGCGGCCACGGCGTCAAAGAGTCGGCCGCAACTGCTGGTAATTGGCGAATTAAGCCTTCGCCTCGCAATCTCCGCCACTGGCTGCCAGTCATGGGCCGCCAAAAAATTAAGGTCCGGGACCACTTGGTTAAAGGCCTGGGCGAGATACCCCACCGCCGCCCGCCATGGTTCGCGGATGGCGGCCTCGCCACCAGGCAGTGGCATGGGCTCAAGAAAGGCGTAGCGTTCATAGCCCGCCATGCCGCCAATCAGGATCTCCCCTCCCCAGATCGTACCGTCTGCCCCATAGCCAGTCCCATCCAAAATTATGCCGATGGCGGGCCCTGAATGTCGATTTTCAGCCAGACAGGCGGCGAGGTGGGCATGGTGATGCTGCACCGTAAGCGTCGGCAGAGTGTTGTCATTGGTCGCCCACTGGCTAGATAGATACTGAGGGTGGAGGTCATGGACGATCAATTGTGGGTTGCCCTGAAAAATGGTGAGGAAATGATGCGTCGCCTCCTTAAAAAATGCCAAAGTTGACAAGTTCTGCAGATCGCCCAGGTGCTGACTGAGAAAGGCGTATTGCCCCTTGAGCAGGCAGATGCAGTTTTTTAGCTCGCCGCCGACCGCCAGCACTTGCGGGCCAGTTTCTCTCACTATAATCGGCGTTGGCACCTGGCCGCGGCTGCGCCGTAACAGGCGCGGTTTGTCCTTATGGCGGAGCATGACGACTGAGTCATCGGCCCGGCAGAATATTTCCCGATTATGGAAGAGAAAGGCGTCGGCAATGCCTTGCAGACGGCTCATGGCCTCCTGGTTGTCGATGCAGATCGGTTCTTCGCTCAGATTGGCGCTGGTCATTACCAAGGGCTTACGGTACGAGTCAAAGAGCAGATAATGCAAGGGGGTATAGGGCAGCATCAGGCCAAAGTCCTGCACCCCTGGCGCCACAGCCGGGCTGATTATGGCAAAGGCCTTTTTTTGAGCCAGGAGGATTGGCCGCTGGGGAGAATTGAGAATTTTTTCGGCAGCAGGCGTTAGTTCGCAAATGGTTCGGGCCATGGCCAGATCAGGCACCATGATGGCAAAGGGTTTTTCCGCCCGGCCTTTGCGCTCGCGAAGTCGTTGGACTGCCGCATCATTTCCAGCATCAACCGCCAGGTGAAAGCCGCCCAGGCCCTTGATCGCCAGGATCTTGCCGTTGGCTAACCAGGCGGCGGCGGTCGCAAACACCTCTCCCTCTAAAGGTGAGCCATGATTGTCGCAGAAAGTGACCTGCGGGCCGCAGGTTGGACAGGCATTCGGCTGGGCATGAAAACGTCGGTCATGGGGTGTGTTATATTCTGCCTGGCAGGCGGGGCACATGGCAAATGCGGCCATGGCTGTGGCAGGACGGTCGTAAGGGAGGTCCTTGATGATGGTAAATCGTGGCCCGCAATGGGTACAGTTGATAAATGGATAGCGGTAGCGCCGGTCGTGTGGATCAAAGAGTTCCTGCAGGCAGTCTTGGCAGACGCAGATATCCGGTGAGATGAAGGTCGTGACCGGGCCGGTCGGGTCGGAGAGGTTAATGCCGAAGCCTAGGTCGTCATCATCCTTGGGGGCTATCTCAATGACGGTGACCTCGGTAAGCAGGCTTTGGGCCGGGGCCTGACTGGCTAACTCGTCTATGAACTGCTCAACGTCTCTGCACTGTCCTTGGACCTCAATCTTAACCCCATGGCTGGTGTTGGCCACAAAGCCGGTCAGGCGGTAGTGAATTGCCTGTCGGTAGACAAAGGGCCGAAAGCCGACCCCCTGGACGATGCCGTTGACGATGAGCCGGCGGCGCGTATGCGGTTTCAATGGTGGTGATTGTGGGCAAATTTATGCCGCAGCCATTGGTACCAGCCTTCAAGTCCTGCCCCACTTTTGGCGGAGACCTCGAAGAAGACCAGCTCCGGATTGACCTGGAGGGCCAGATCTTTACAGAGGGGCAGATCAAAATCAAGATAGGGCAGCAGATCGATTTTATTGATCAGGCAGACGCTGGCGGCCCGGAACATGTGGGGGTATTTCTGCGGCTTGTCTTCTCCCTCGGTAACGCTGATAATGGCAACTTTGGCGGCCTCACCCAGATCAAAGAGGGCAGGACAGACCAGATTGCCGACGTTTTCGATAAACAACAGGGAGTGGGGGAGTGGGTTTAATTGCGGCAGTGCCCGATTGATCATCCCGGCGTCAAGATGACAGCCGGTGCCGGTATTGACTTGTACCACCGATGCGCCGGTGGCCTGGATGCGCTCTGCGTCACGCATGGTTTGCTGGTCGCCCTCAATGACGCTGATGGACAGTTCGTCTTTGAGGTCTCGCACTGTCCTTTCCAGAATGGATGTCTTGCCGGAACCAGGCGAACTGACCAAGTTCAGCGCCAGAATTTGCTGTTTGGCGAAAAATTCACGGTTGGCCGCGCCTAACGAATTGTTTTTGCCCAAGACATCAAGTTCAACCAATATCCTCCTTGTCTCAGCTGCATGGTGGTGGTCGTGGCCTGGTGGTCTTTGAATTGTCACCTCATGGCCGCTAGTGCTGCCGCAGTCGCAGGAATCACACATTATTTATCTTCTCCTGTCGTTCTCGTCATCAATGCTGATGGACCGTATTCTGAGCTCGGTCCCGGTGTCGATTCTCACCCCAAATCCACCGCAGTCAGGGCATTGGGCCGGAAATTCGCTAATCTCTACCTCGTGCTGGCAGGCAAGACAATGGCCTTTGCCAGACATCGGGACCAGGGTAAAAGTCGCTGTCTCAGCCAGGGTGCTTTGTGCGGCGGCCTCCAGGCAGAAACTTAAGGCTTCGAGCATGACTCCGGCCAACTGTCCCACCTCAACCTCAATGTCGTTGATTGCCCTGGCCTTGGCCTTAAGAGCTTCAGAGACGGCGATATCAACTATATTGATCGCCAGTGACATCTCATGCACGGTGTTTTGCCCCTTTATCCAGCCAGCAGCGATTGCAGCGCGTGTTGCTCTGGCTGGGGCGGGATAAAAATCGTCAGGTTGTTACTCCAGCGGCTGACTCCGTGCCGGGTAAGTAAAGTGCGGAGGGCAGTCTTGTATTTGGCTATCGTGTCGTAATCATGGAGAAAATATTCTCCATAACTGTTGGTTGAAATGATAGTCGACTTGATGTTTTTAGCGCCGCGGATAGGGGCTTTATCAAAATTGATGACAGCCAGTGCCCGCACTACGACCTCGCTCTCGAGAAGTTCACGGGCCGAGATATGGGAGAATTGAATTAACGGGAAGTCAACGAGCATCGTTTTGACCAGGCTTTGTATATCGGGAAGGCATACGGCGAGTGAATTTTTAGTCAGGTGCAGGCGGGTGTCCTTGGTCAGGATGCCGTTGACCATCATCCAGAAGAGGAGTTTGATCAGATGGTCTTCGCGTTTGATCATGAAATTCTTGGGGTCTTTGAGGACTTTGTCATCACTGCCCTGGAAGGCGAAAAAACTGTCCTTGCCAGCCAAGACGGTAAGGTGCAGCGTCACATCAGACTGGGACATGATCTCTCGGGACAGGCTTTGTATATATTCTATTTTGTTTGGCTTTTTTTCATAAAAGGTGGACAGCTTGCGTCCCAGGATGGCAATATCTTCTTCAGTGATGGTCAGCTTGCTGTTTTCTTTGGAAAAGGACCGCAAATACCAGCTCAAACGCTTATAGGTATCGCCCAGATATTGGTGGACCATGGCGCCGGCTGTTAAGCGGTCCTGGTGGCTCCAGTATTTGAAATTCAGGTAGTGGCTGACGTTGTCTGGGAGGAGGTTCCAGCGTTTCATCAGCACTATCGTTGCTTGAAGATGGGGGTTGGCGCCTTTCGGGATTTTTCTGGACTGGATGTCTTCCAGTGTTTTCATGAACAGACAGGTACGGATGATTTCATCTCGTTTATTGGCAGTCTCTTCGTGTTGGTAAAAGGCGACCAGTTCCTTGGCCAGCAGGAGGTATGGGTCGATATCATCGATGGGCAACTGATTCTCAAGGCTCAGTTCCTCAGGAAAGGTGACCAGTTGTTTGATTCGGTCAGAAAAAAGATTAATGGTCTGCTGGTCGTTCATCAGCAGCTCCAGGTAGGCGAATTTGAGCACCGACTTGAAGGGACTGTCGAGCGCCTTGTTCATCTGCCAAAGGCAGGCGCCAAAGACTTCCGACTTGGGCAGGTTGGTGATATAGCCCAGGTCGACAAAATTCTCCATGTTGATAATTTCTTTACTGTGCAAGTCCTTGACGAAATTCTGGTATTCGGCCTTGGAGAGTCCAGGCGGGATCAGCCACCAGAGTGGCATCTTGCCGGCTACCAGGATGTGAGTCCTGAAGAGTTCATCTTTTAATAGCAGTTTGAGTGCTGAACCGGCCGATTCTTCATCGGCACGTGATTCGAAACTGTTGTCCCTGGTTTGGTCGATATCCATCAGGAAGAAATGGATTTCGTGGCCTAATCCCATGGCCCACTCCTGAATGGACTTGCATTTATCGTTCAAGAGGCCTAGTCCGTTTTTGGTAAAATTGGCAAAACGGACGCTGAGCCAGTAATCGCAATCAGACTTTTTGGTCTGGGCTATGGTGCCGATACTGCCAATGGTCTTGACGGAATGGATATAGGATTGCTTTGCGGAGGGGCGTGGCGTTGTGGGGTTGAGGGCGGATGAACCAGGGAAATAACGATACAGTACTTCCCCGGGCAGGGTTTGCTGGGGGGTGAAGTTTATAATGCCGCAAGGGCATGGGCCGCCAGTATCAGGGACAAAACCTGGTAGATCTGAGTAATTGACGTGCAAAAGAAAGGGGACGACCTTGAAGAAGAAAATAGCATTTTCTTCATTGAAATTGACAGCCTTGAGCATCCTGCTTCGGTTGTAGGCTAAGTAGCGGTCCAGTCTTTCTTTAACGTCCATGGTGCATATGCGTGAGTGTCGGTTTTATCAGGCGCCGGCAAGGGCCTGGGCCAAGTGAATGGCCTGATAAGTCCCCTTGACGTTGTGGACCCTTAAAATAGCGACCTGGCGGTGAGTTAGCAGGCCGGAAATGACCGCGGTCGGCAGGTCACGGTCCCCAATGTCTTGGCCAAGAAGTGAGCAGAGGAATGATTTCCGGGAATGGCCGATCAGCACTGGGCAACCAAGGGTCTGATAGTCTGCCGTATGTCTTAAGATGTCGAGGTTGTGGGCCAAGGTCTTGCCAAAGCCAATACCAGGATCAATGATGACACGCTGGCAATCAATCCCTGTTTCTGCCAACTCCTGCAATCTGTCTCTGAAAAACTGGATGGTCTCCAAGACGACATCGGTATAGCTGGGCTTGATCTGCATATCGCCAGGCTTGCCTTGCATATGCATGATAATGATCGGGCAACGGCGTTCCCGTGCCAAAGGGGTCATTTTTGGGTCGAAACGCAGGGCGCTGATGTCGTTTATGATATCGGCCCCTGCATCAAGTGCCTGTTTTGCAACATCGGCCTTGGTGGTGTCGATGGAGATCGGGATGGAAGATCGGCGTCTGATGGCTCGAATTGCCGGGATGACCCGCTTTAGTTCTTCCTCTGTCGGAACAGGTAGAGCAAAGGGGCGGGTGGACTCGCCGCCAATGTCGATGAGGTCAGCACCCTCCTGTGTCATAGTCTGAACTTCACGCAAAATATCATCTTCTGAGGTGATACGTCCCCCATCGGAGAAAGAATCCGGCGTAACATTAAGGATCCCCATAATGTGGACCCGGCTGTCGAAGTCAAGGCTATGATCGCGGAAGGTCAGTTTCACCTATCATCCACGTGTTGGTGTGTCCTAACTCAGCTGGTAGCAAAAGCCGTCGAGTCATTGTCGGACTGGGTCTTCTTGATAAGGGCTTCGATATCCTCCAGCACAAGAGTTTCTTTATCGAGCAAGGCGTGGGAAATGGCCTTTAAATCGGCCAGGTGCTCGGTAAGTAACTTCTTAACTTTGGCGTTGGCGTTGACAATGATATCCCGCACCTCTCGGTCAATCAAGTTGGCGGTATCTTCGCTGTAATCGCGGTGCTGGGATATCTCGCGACCCAAGAATATCTGTTCTTCTTTTTTGCCAAAGGTCAGCGGACCAAGTGAGTCGCTCATGCCCCATTCGCAAACCATTCGTCTTGCCAGATCTGAGGCTCGTTCGATATCGTTGCCCGAGCCGGTAGTGATTTCATCAAAGATCAGTTCTTCGGACACCCGACCACCGAGAAGGATGCAGATATTATTCAACAGAAATGATTTGGAATGGGTGTATTTGTCGTCGGTTGGCAACTGTTGGGTCAAGCCCAGGGCACGGCCTCTGGGGATGATGGTCACCTTATGCAGAGGATCGGTGCCGGGGAGGAGTTTGGCGACCAGGGCATGACCGGCTTCATGGTAGGCGGTGATTTCTTTTTCTTTTTCGGTAATGATCATACTGCGGCGCTCGGCCCCCATCATGACCTTGTCCTTGGCCTTGTCCAGATCGGCCATGGTGACTTTCTGCTGACCGTTTCTGGCCGCGAGCAGAGCTGCTTCATTGACCATGTTTTCCAAGTCGGCGCCAGTGAAACCGGGCGTGCCGCGGGCGATTATCTTCCAGTCAATGTCATCTGCAAGAGGGACCTTTTGGGCATGGACCTGGAGAATGGCCTCCCGGCCTTTGACGTCTGGGGCCGGCACCACCACCTGGCGGTCAAAACGGCCAGGACGGAGCAGGGCAGGATCAAGGACGTCAGGGCGGTTGGTGGCGGCGACAATGATGACGCCCTCGTTGGCCTCAAAGCCATCCATTTCCACCAATAACTGGTTTAGGGTCTGTTCGCGCTCGTCATGGCCACCGCCCACGCCAGCACCGCGATGGCGTCCCACCGCATCGATTTCATCAATAAAAATGATGCAGGGCGCGTTTTTTTTGCCTTGATTAAACAGGTCGCGCACCCTTGAGGCGCCAACGCCTACAAACATTTCGACAAAATCAGAACCGGAAATGGAGAAAAACGGCACCCCGGCTTCACCGGCAATGGCCTTGGCCAGAAGGGTCTTGCCGGTGCCTGGCGAGCCGGCGAGCAACACGCCTTTCGGAATTCGGGCGCCCAGGTCAGTAAATTTTTTCGGATCTTTAAGGAAGTCAATGATCTCGGTAAGTTCTTCCTTGGCCTCCTCAACGCCTGCCACGTCCTTGAAAGTCACTTTAACACTGTTTTCACCATCCTGAAGTCGGGCCCGGCTCTTGCCGAAACTCATGGCCTTGCCGCCACCAACCTGCATCTGGCGCATAAAGAAGACCCATACCCCTATCAGGAGGAGCATAGGGAACCAGGAAACCAGAATAGTGACATACCATGGGGTATCTTCCTGTTGTTTGGCTTGAATATTGACGTCGGCCTCTCTGAGGGTCGAGATAAGTTCAAGATCTGTTGGGGCGATGACCTTGAAACTAGTCCCGCCTTGGACTAGGCCGGTGATGACGTTGCCCTGGATGACAACCTTATTGATATTACCCGATGCCACACTGGAGAGAAAATCGGTGTAACTCATCTCCGTCACCTGGCTTTGGGGTTTGTTGAAAAGATTGAAGAGCAATATCATGGTGAGGCCGATTACCAGCCACATGGAGAGGTTTTTATAGAACATGTTAGGGTCGTTTGCCATGAAGAGTTTATAAAAGATTAGTTTGCGTACAGTAAATAATCAGCACCTTTACCGTAGCAATTGTTTGCTGAGGGGGAAGAATGCTTGGCCCCGTAAGGGGCTATGAATTTATAGATTAAGCTCTTGTGGGTCGAATGTCCAGCATTGATTTGGGGCTGGGAAGATCATATCGTTACTTACTTGATGGATATTTAACACATCTTCAGTTAACCCCTAAAACACAGTAAGTGCAATAAACTTTACTTAAAATAATCCTGCAGGGCCTGGACTTCCATGCTTTTCTCGGTGAGGGTGGCGATGGCCAAGGCCATGGCCTCAGCCCCGGCTGTTGTAGTGGTGTACGGAATATGATAATCAAGGGCGCTACGCCTGATCATATATGAGTCCTCGGTGGTTCTGGTGCCCATGGAGGTGTTGATGATCCACTGGATTTTTTTGTCCTTGATCATGTCCAAGATGTGCGGGCGGCCCTCTGAAATCTTATTGACTTTGGTGCATTCGACGCTGTTTTCAGTCAGAAATTGGGCAGTGTTGGCGGTGGCGAGCAGTCTGAAACCGAGGGCTGCGAGCTTTTGGGCAGTGGCCAGAATCGCCGGCTTATCGCTATTGCGGACTGAAATGAGGACGCTGCCGCCGGAGGTCGGGATCTTCTGGCCCGCAGCTACTTGTGCTTTGGCAAAGGCGAGCCCCAAGGTGTAATCCACCCCCATGACCTCGCCGGTTGATTTCATCTCCGGGCCCAGCAAGGTGTCAACATTGGCGAAGCGGTCAAAGGGAAAAACCGCCTCTTTGACTGCGTAATGGGAGATTTCTACCTCTTTAGTCAGCCCCAGTTCGGGGAGTTTCTTGCCCATCATCACCTTGGTGGCGAGTTTGGCCAGGGGGACGCCGGTGGCCTTGCTGACAAAGGGCACAGTGCGGGAGGCCCTGGGGTTGACTTCGAGTACGTACAGTACGTCGTCTTTGACCGCATACTGGATATTCATCAGGCCGATGACCTTCAGCTCAAGGGCCATGGCCTTGGTGGCGATTTTGATCCGTTCAAGCAGGGCAGGGGACAGGGTGTGGGGCGGCAGCACACAGGCCGAGTCGCCAGAGTGGATGCCAGCCTCTTCTATATGCTCCATGATGGCGCCGAGTACAGTGTTTTCGCCGTCAGAGATAGCGTCCACGTCAATTTCCACAGCGTCTTTCAAGAATTTGTCGATCAGAATCGGGTGCTCGGACGAGACTTCAAGCGCTGTCCGCATATATTCCTTGAGGTCGTGTTGGTTATAGACAATCCGCATGGCCCGGCCGCCGAGGACGTAGGAGGGGCGCACCACTACCGGGTAGTGGATCTTTTCGGCAATGACCAGGGCCTCGTCCGGGGTGCGGGCGGTGCCGTTCTCAGGCTGGATAAGGCCGAGCTTTTGCAGAAACTGCTGAAAACGTTCCCGGTCTTCGGCCCGGTCGATGCTGTCAACTGAGGTGCCAAGGATTTTGACGCCGGCCTTATGCAGACCATTGGCCAGGTTCAGTGGGGTCTGGCCGCCAAACTGGACAATGACGCCTTCCGGTTTTTCGGTCTTGATAATGTTTAAGACGTCTTCGATGGTCAGGGGCTCAAAGTAGAGTTTGTCTGAGGTGTCGTAGTCGGTGCTGACCGTCTCCGGGTTGCTGTTGACCATGATGCTCTCAATCCCTAGTTCTGCC
>JANNQL010000040.1:0-9072 GCA_031400755.1 Pseudomonadota bacterium
GTAGTTACTCAACTTTTCACCGATAGGTTTCCACCCGAATATCCTGGCCATTGCTTTGGTAAAAAAGGCTACCATGCCCGGCCGTGTTGAGGATGGCGCTGCCAATTCTTTGGTAGCGGGCCACGATCTCCGGGGCTGGAAAATGGCCGGCCTGATTTTGACCGGCTGAAATCGCCACAAAGCGCGGGGACACGGCGAGCACAAACCCTTCCGAGCTTGAAGTGGCACTGCCGTGGTGAGGCGCCACCAAGACATCGGCCTTGAGCGTGACTTCATGTTGACCCAGCAAGGCCTGTTCCGTCTCCCCCCCAATATCGCTGGGCAATAAGAATGAGGTCTGGCCGTAACTCAGCCGCAGCACCAGACTCTGATTGTTGCCGCCTGCTCCTTTTTTTCCTCCAACTCGGCCAGACGGCTCTGTCGTTGTCGTCTGGCCGCCGGTCAGAGTAGTCAAAGTGACTCCTGCACTCTCCATCAAGACCATGCCTGCCGCCGGGACCTTGATTTCAATCTGCAGATGGGTAGCCAAATCGAGCATCTGCTTATAACCTTTTTCTTCACTCTCGTAGCCGTTGACCCAGAGGGTCTTCGGCCTGAATTGCCGCAGAATGAAGGGAATGCCATTATAGTGGTCGGCATCCGGGTGGGTGCAGACGACTGCCGCCAGTCGCCGGATTCTCTTGTGCCAGAGAAAGGGGGCGATCAGATTCTCTCCAACATCCAGGCTGCTTGCTGATGGCGCTTGTTTTCTGCCGCCATCAACCAGAATAAACTCATGGCTTGGCAATTCGATGAGCATGGCGCTGCCCTGACCGACATCAAGGACAGTGAGGGTGGTTCCCTCCTGCCCTGTCCTTGATGTCGGCAAAATTGAAATAAGTACAAGAACCAGGCAGGCCATGCCGAAGGTGATGACCCATCGCCTTGAAAGTTTCCTGTAGTACGCCAGCAGGAACATCATACAATACCAGGCAATGATAATTGGTATGGTTGGGGTTGGCAGCCAGACAGAGCTCCAGGGCAAACGGGCGCAGAAATCAGCAATAAATAGCGATATGGTGATCCCTGTGCTGCCAAGATCAAGCAACAGGTGGGCCAGGGGCGGGATGCCGATCAACAGACAGGCGGCCAGACCAAGCATCAGAGACCAAAGACAGAGAAAGGGCTCGATGAGCAGGGTGGACAAGGGACTGACCAGGGATATTCGGTTGAATTGACAGGCCAAAATCGGGGCAGTGCCGAGGCTGGCGACAACCGAAATCAGCAGTGAGGCCAAGGACCATTTTTTAAACCAAAGCCAGGCCCGGACTACGAGTCTCAAATCGGTTGTCGGCTTTTGATCGATAATTTTAGCCACGGTAGGCGCAAAAATGGCGATGGCCGCCACCGCCGCGAAAGTAAGCTGGAAGGAGGCGGTAAAAAGCAGCGCCGGGTTAATGGCCAACAACAGAAAGGCGGCGATGGCGATGTTGTTAAGGATTGACCATTGGCGATCGACCAGCAGGGCAATGATGAAGACAGCGACCATGATCAGGGACCGGACCACCGGCGGATTGAATCCGGCGATCAAGGCATACGCAGTCAGAGGAAAAAGTGACAGCAAGGCTGCAACCTTGGTGGCAGGCAGGTGGAGGAGCACCCACTCCGATCGCCTCAAAAACCAAGAGAGGGCCAAGGTGACGCAGAGGGAGACGAGCGCCATGTGCAGCCCGGAGATGGACAAAATATGAAAACTGCCGCTGGCCTTGAAGTCCTCCTGCACCTTAGGCGACAAATTGGCCAGTTCGCCAAGGAGAATCGCCTGGTAGACCCCGGCCGCCTCTGGCGGTAAAGAGGCTGCCAGAAATCGACTGAGCCGATAGCGGGTGGCCTCGGGCAGGTAGCGTAGTTGTTCTGTCCAGGAGGGCTCGGCCACTCGGTTGATTTTCATGATCAAGGCCGGAGATCTGATCCAGCCACTGGCACGGATGCCTTGATATGAAAGATACTCCTGATAATTGAAGGCGCCGGGGATGCCGAAACTTGCGACTGGCCCAATGCTGGCCCGGACGATGAAGAGATCTCCTGGGATAAGCTCGGTCGGCGGTGGAGCGGCCATGCTCAGTTGAATCAGGCCGTCCGCCACGGTTTTCCGCCCTTGCCTGTCCATGATCTCCTTAAGATCCACCAGCAAGGTGCTTCGCTCCGGGCCGATTTCAGGACTTCTGGCCAGGACACCGATCAGTGAAACTTCCCGTCGTTCTTGGGCCAAATGATAGATGTCGGTTGCGGCTGTGGGTGATTGCAGGATGAGGGTGCTGTGAACCCCACCAATGACAAAAAAGAAGGTGAAAAGCAGATAGGGGTTGAGACGTCGAAAAAGATGGTAGGTCGCCAGCAGCCAGAGGGCCAAAATAATGACGATCAGCCAGCAGAGCGCCACCGGCACCAGGGCAATCTTAGCCCAGATGATGCCAGCGGCAAAACTGATGACGGAGGGGATAAAGGAGATTGGCAGTGGTGTGAATTTAATAAATGGTTTGCGAATCAGTATAGGGCTTCAGCTTGTCGCGACGACTGGAATGACGCAACCGGTTCAGGGCCTTCTTCTCGATCTGGCGGATCCGTTCACGTGAGACATTGAAACGTTTGCCGATTTCCTCAAGGGTGTACTCGGCCTCTTCGCCAATACCGAAGCGCAGGCGGATAATCTTTTCTTCCCGTGGGCTCAAGGTCATGAGGATACTTTTTACCCGATCGGCGAGTTCGTTGTTCTTGACCGCCTCGTAAGGCGATGCTGATTCCTTGTTTTCAAGAAAATCACCTAAAGTGCTGTCATCGTCACCAACCGGAGTCTCAAGGGAAATTGGCTCTCTGGAGGCCTCAAGGATGGCCAGGATCTTGTCCATGGGCAAGCCGGTTTTTTCCGATATTTCAATCGGGGTCGGTTCGCGGCCCAGTTCTTTAAGGAGTGAATAAAAGGCCTTGAAGAATTGGCTTCTCAGCTCAAGGAAATGCACCGGCAGGCGGATGGTCCTGGTCTTGTCCAGGATGGCGCGGGTGATTGCCTGCCTGATCCACCAACTGGCATAGGTGCTGAATTTGTTGCCTTTAGTGTAATCAAACCGGAAGACGGCCCGCATCAAACCGAGGTTGCCTTCCTGAATAAGGTCGGCCAGGCTCAGGCCTTGGTGCATATAGCGCTTGGCAATACTGACCACCAGCCGCAGATTGGCCTTGATCATGGCATCTTTAGCCCACTCGATGTTCCTGGTGTAGCTGGCGATCTTTTGGTGCATACCCAGAAGGCTGGCAATTTCAGGATATTTGCCGGTTGAGGCGGCCACCGTACGGACCATGAAGTTCAGATGCTGCTTCTTGGGCTTTAAGGTCGGGTCGCGTTTTTCCCAGAGGGCGATGCGGGTGACCAGGAGTTGTACTTCAGGGACACCGGAGTCGTCGGTGCGGATGGCGTCGATAATCGCATCAAAGCCGCTACGGATGGCCTTACTGTATTTTTCTTCCTCTTCTGGGGTCAGCAGCTCAAATCGACCCATTTCCCGAAGATAAGTGGTGGTGGTCTCTTCCGGTTCCTGGAGATCTGGTCCTTCTGGTCCGGCTTCCGCCTGGAACATCAAGAACTCACTATCATCCTCCGAAAATTCATCAGAGTCCTTTTTCTTGGAATCAGATTTTTCGTGGCTGACGACTTCGATATTTTGTTGACTCAAAAAATCAAAGATTTCATCAATGAACTCGGCAGTTTTTTCTTCTGGAATCAAGCTGTTAAGGTAGGCTATTGATATCTGCCCTTCTTCTTTGCTGACCTCAAGGAGTTTGGCTTTGATCTCGGCAGGCACGAAGTGTTTTCTCCCGAATATAGGAATTTGGGGACGGGGTAACGCGTCGGACTCAATTATGAACGCGAAAATTTTGGAATATATAAAGAGTACCAATTAAAAGCAATAAAAAAATAGCCGACCCTCAAAAAAAGATCACAAGACGCTCAAATTTCTTCAATGAGCTTTTCTGGTAATTACTCAGGTTGTTTAGAATGAAGGCTGAAGACTATTGGCAAAAGAGGACAGATAATGGCAAGGGCGCAAGGGCGGCACTCTCAATACATTGTAAAAGTGCCGCAGCCTTCAGCCTAATAGCCTTCAGTCTATCGACCTGAGCAGTTACTGTATTATAAGGCTATTTAATGCAAAATCAAATTGCCCAGTGTTTTTTTTGCCTGTGAAGTGGATGTTCTCATTCCATGAATGTGCTTTCCAAATATTAGCGGTCTTGCTATAATCTTTAATGATTATCTTCACCTCTACAGGGTCAACATATCAGCCGCCTGGCGTAAAAGTTCACCGCCGAAGACACGATACGCCTTTTACTTAACGGTTCTGTGATGCCTTGCGTCTCTCGGACCAGTAAGGAGCTTTAACGATATGCAAGAGGAAAACACTACCAGCTGTGCCCCCCCTCCAGGCCCGCATCGTTTTGCGGGCAAGAGACTGGTCGGGGCGCTTGCCATTATCCTCCTGCTGACGACAGGTGTGGCTTATGTCAGCGGCATCTTCGGCCCAAAGCACGAGCATGCCGACTTGACCGAAACAGGCACAAAATACACCTGCGGCATGCACCCTTCGATCATTTCCGATAAGCCTGGGAACTGTCCGATCTGCGGCATGGCGCTCACCAAAATTGAAGCCAACCCCCCTGCCCCCCCACCTTCGGTCCAAAACCAGCCATCTGCAACCAAAGACGAGCTTGACGATCTGTTCGATGAACCAAACGACGCAAAATCTACGCCGAGCAAGGAGCGCACGATTATCTTCTACCGGAACCCCATGGACCCGAGCATCACCTCACCCTCGCCTGCCAAGGACGAGATGGGTATGGATTACGTCCCAGTGTACTCGGATGAGATTGGGATCTCTGCCTCCGGCTCCGCCTCTGTTGAAGGCTTGGCCACCATCCGGGTCGGCGAAGAGGCCCTGCGGCTGTCTGGAGTGCAAACCGCCGTGGCCCGGCGCAGCAAAGTTGAACGAACGGTGCGGACGGTGGGTATCGTCGTCGCCGATGAGACCAGCGTCCGCCATGTCCACACCAAGGTCGCGGGCTGGATCGAGACGCTGTCCACCAATTTCACCGGTCAGACCGTGAAATTGGGCCAGCCCCTGCTCTCCATCTATTCCCCTGAACTGTTGGCGTCCCAAGAAGAATTTTTGGCTGCCAGACAGGCAGGGGCAAAGCTTGCGGAATCAAGCAGCCCGGAGATCAAGGCCATGGGCCAAAAACTCCTGGAGTCAGCCCGGCGGCGGCTGGAACTCTTCGACGTTCCACAAAGTTTTATTGCCGAACTGGAAAAGACCGGCACGGTCCAACGCGCCGTGACCTTAAACGCCCCGGTCTCGGGTTTTGTCACCATCAAAGGCATCTTTGAAGGCCAGCAGGTGGAGCCCGGGCTGGAACTCTTCACCATCACCGACCTCTCCCACGTCTGGATTGAGGCCGACCTCTATGAATATGAGGCCGGGGCAGTCGAGGTCGGCCAGGAGGCCACGCTCACCCTCTCTTACGAAGCAGGCAAGGAGTTCAAGGGCAAGGTGGCCTATGTCTCTCCCTATCTCTCCTCGGAGAGCCGCACCCTCAAGGTCCGTTTTGATTTTCCCAATCCAGAGCTGAAGCTTAAACCTCAAATGTATGCCGATGTCACCCTGGCCCTGGCCCAGGCCGAGGGCGTCACTATCCTTGATTCAGCGGTGATTGACACCGGCGTCCGCCAGATCGTCTTCGTAGAGACGGCGCCTGGCACCTTTGAACCACGCGCTGTCAAGATTGGCGTTCGCGGGGCCGACCAGGTCCAGATCGTCGCCGGCATCAAAGAGGGCGAAAAGGTGGTAGTGAAGGCCAACTTCCTGCTCGATTCCGAGTCAAGACTCCGGGCGGCACTGCAAAAAATGACCGAGGACGGCAACTGATGAATCCATCTGGCCCCTCTTTTTCTGGCGAAACAGACAAGCTCTCGTTCCTCCAGAGAATTATTGTTTTCTGCGCCAGCAATCCGATCATGACCATCCTCGGGGTCATGGCCCTTTGCGTGCTGGCCCTCTACACCTTAAAGCATATCCGCTTAGACGCCCTGCCCGATCTCTCCGATACCCAGGTCATCATCTACTCCAAGTGGGACCGCTCCCCCGACATCATTGAAGATCAGGTGACCTATCCAATCATCAGTTCTCTGCTCGGAGCGCCCCACGTCAAGGCTATCCGAGGCTTCTCGGACTTTGGCTTTTCCTACGTCTACGTCATCTTTGAGGATGGCACCGACATCTATTGGGCCAGGTCCCGGGTGCTGGAATACCTCTCCAAGATCCAGTCACGCCTGCCGCAAGGGGTGCAGACCGAGCTGGGGCCGGACGCCACCGGCGTCGGCTGGGTCTTCCAGTACGCCCTGGTGGACAAGTCAGGCAGCCATTCCCTGGATGAACTGCGGTCGTACCAGGATTGGACCCTGCGTTACGCCCTGCAATCGGTGCCGGGAGTCGCCGAGGTGGCCTCCATCGGCGGTTTCCAGAAGCAGTACCAGATCACCGTTGACCCGAACCGCCTGTCTGCCTACGGGTTGTCGTTGGACATGGTCATGGAGGCCGTCCGCAGCTCAAATAATGAAGTGGGCGGTAGGCTGATCGAGTTCGCCGGGGCCGAGTATATGGTGCGGGTGCGGGGCTATGCCCGGACCCTGGCCGATTTCGACACAATCGTCATCAAGACCGGGGCCGGCGGCGTGCCGGTGCTGCTCCGCGACATTGCCCGGGTGGAGCTGGGCCCCGAGATCAGGCGCGGCATCTCCGACCTCGACGGTCTAGGCGACCATGTCGGCGGCATCGTGGTCATGCGTCACGGCGAGAACGCCTTAAACGTCATCAATCGGGTCAAGGCAAAGATCGAAGAACTCAAGCTCTCGATGCCCAAGGGCGTTCTGTTCGTCACCACCTACGACCGCGCCGACCTCATCGAACGGGCACTTTCGACCTTAAAGCACGAACTTACCCTGGAGATGATCATCGTATCGCTCGTGATCTTGATCTTCCTATGGCATTTCCCGTCGGCCCTGGTGCCGATCATCACCATCCCGGTGTCGGTGCTGGTCTCCTTCATCCCGTTCTACCTGCTGGGGGTGACGGTCAATATCATGAGTCTGGCCGGTATCGCCATCTCCATCGGGGTTCTGGTCGATGGGGCGATCGTCGAGGTGGAGAACGCCTATAACCGGATTTACCATTGGCAGGCCGGGGGCAGAAAGGGTGATTTTCATACTGTCCGCCTCTCGGCCCTGCTGGAAGTCGGCCCGTCGGTCTTTTTTTCGCTGTTGATCATCGCAGTGGCCTTTTTGCCGATCTTCGCACTTGTCGATCAGGAGGGGCGGCTCTTTAAACCCCTGGCCTACTCCAAGACCATAGCCATGGGCCTGGCCGCCTTCTTGGCCGTCACCCTCGACCCGGCGCTGCGGATGCTCTTTGCCCGCATCGACCCCTTTGTCTTCAAGCCTCGCTTCCTGGCCCGACTTGCCACCACCGCCTTGGTCGGCACCTATTTTTCGGAAGAGCGCCACCCGATCAGCCGGGCCATCTTCCGGGTCTATGACCCGGCCTGCCGTTTCGTCCTGCGCCACCCCAAGGCGGTGATCGCAGTCGCCATCAGCCTTGTGCTGATCAGTCTGCCGGTGTATTTCAAGCTCGGCAGCGAGTTTATGCCGCCCTTAAACGAGGGCTCCATCCTCTATATGCCGACCACCCTACCCGGCATCTCGGTGGCCGAGGCCCAGGACCTGCTGACCACCCAGGACAAGATTCTGAAGAGTTTCCCCGAAGTCGAGCGGGTCTTTGGCAAGGCCGGGCGCGCCGACACCTCAACCGACCCCGCCCCCTTCTCGATGATGGAGACCACCGTCATCCTTAAACCTGAGGACGAATGGCGCGGCAAGGGACGCTGGTACTCCGGCTGGCTCCCTGATCTTATCAAACCGCTGTTTCGTCCCATCTGGCCAGACCATATCTCCTGGGATGAACTGGTGGCCGAGATGGACAAGGCCCTGCGCCTGCCCGGCGTCACCAATGCCTGGACCATGCCGATCAAGGCCCGCATCGACATGCTGTCAACCGGCATCCGGACACCGGTCGGCATCAAGGTCTATGGCGCTGATTTAAAGGAGATCCAAAGAGTAGGCGAGGAATTGGAACAGATCATGCGGGACATCCCCGGCACCCGCAGCGCCTTTGCTGAACGGGTGACCGGCGGCTACTTCGTGGATTTTGATCTGAAACGAGACCAGATTGCCCGCTACGGCCTCAGCATCGACCAAGTGCAACGGGTGATCCTGACCGCCATCGGCGGCGAAAACATCACGACCACCGTGGAAGGCCGGGAGCGCTATCCGGTCAATATCCGTTACCCCCGGGAGTTGCGGGAGAATGTCGACCGCTTGGGTAGGGTCCTGGTGGCAGCCCCCGGCGCTAATGGCTCTATTCAGGTGCCACTAGCCCAGCTTGCCGACATCAAACTGGTCTCCGGCCCGGCCATGATCCGCGACGAGAATGGCTTCCTCTCCGGTTATGTCTATGTCGACATTGCAGGCCGCGATGTCGGCGGCTATGTCGAAGAGGCAAAGAAAGTCGTCGCCAAAAAAATTACGCTTAAACCCGGCTATGTCCTACAGTGGAGCGGCCAGTACGAGAACATGATCCGGGTGCGGGAACGGTTGCAGGTGGTGGTGCCGCTGACCCTCGTCCTCATCTTCGTGCTGCTCTACATGAACACCAAGAGCACCTTCAAGGCCTCGGTCGTCATGCTGGCCGTGCCCTTTTCGGCCATCGGCGCCATCTGGCTCTTCTGGCTCCTGGACTATAATGTCTCGATCGCGGCCTGGGTCGGTATGATCGCCCTCCTCGGCCTCGACGCCGAGACCGGGGTCTTCATGCTGCTCTTCCTTGACCTCTCGTACGAGGAGGCGAAGAAGGAGGGCCGCCTGCGGACGCTCGGCGAGCTCGACGAAGCGATCGTCCACGGAGCGGTCAAGCGGGCGCGGCCGAAGAT
>JANNQL010000041.1:0-14250 GCA_031400755.1 Pseudomonadota bacterium
CATTTTTTTCCGTCATTCCGGCGAAGGCCGGAATCCAGTCTTTCGGGGACATGCAACCAGTCTGGACCCCGGCTTACGCCGGGGTGACGATTAAGGTTACTTGATGATAAATCCCTGCCGCAGGCGGGGTAAGACGCTGGATTCCGGCTAAAACCATGCCGGAATGACGGGGCTTCGATATTTGACAAACGGTAATTCAAGTATTTCCCAAATCCCTCAGAAGTCAGGAGAGTCACGCACTGCCCTCCACCGAGGCCCTTATGGGGCACACGCTTCCTCATTCTGAATCCTGCCTCCTGACTCCTCCCCTCCCCTCTCCTCCCCTACGATCCTGCCGTCCCGCACCTCGAAGATGCGGTCAAAGCCTTCCACCATGCGGTGGTCGTGGGTGACGACCAGGATGGCGGAACTGTTCTCCACCGCCAGACGCTTCAAGAGCAGCATGACGTTTTTGCCGTTTTCGGTGTCTAAGGCGGCGGTGGGTTCGTCGGCCAGGATCACCTTGGGCCGGTTGGCCAAGGCCCGGGCGATGGCCACTCGCTGCGCCTCGCCGCCGGAAAGGGCCATCGGGTAATTATCGAGGCGACGCCCCAGATTGAGGGCGATCAGCAGTTCGGTGGCCCGGGCCTTGGCCTCGCGCTTCGTCAGATGATTGATCTCAAGCGCCACCATGACATTTTCGATGGCGGTCAGAAACGGGATCAGGTTGTGGGCCTGAAAGATAAAACCCAGCTTCTGCCGACGGACCCGCTTCAGATCAAGCCCCGGCAGCCAGCCGTCATCCGCCACCAGGCCCCCGTCAATCAGCACCTGGCCGCGGGTCGGCTCGGTGATCAGGCCGATGGCGGTGAGCAGCGTGGTCTTGCCTGAACCTGAGGGACCGATGATGGCGACCAGCTCCCCCGGCCTGACCTTAAAGCTGGCGTCGGCCATGGCGATGACCTCCGTTTCGCCTGCCCCGTAAATCTTGGTCAGTCCTGCCACTTCAACCGCATACACAGTTTCGGGGCAGAGCGCCCCCCCTGAATTTACATCGTGACCACTTACCATAACCTACCCCCCCAGAGCGACCGCCGGTTCTACCCGCATGGCCTTCCTGATCCCCACCAGGCTGGAGATAATGCAGATGATGACGACGATGACAAAGAGCAACTGCAGGTCGATCGGCACCAGCTCTATGCGACGGGGGAATTTCTCGTGGGTGGCCCGGATCAGGGCATAGCCGATAGCGTAGGCGATAACGCCCATGAGCAGCGACTGCTGGAGGATCATGCCGACGATGACCCGATTCTGGGCGCCAATCAGCTTCAAGGTGGCGATGACCCTGATCTTGTCGAGGGTCGAGGTGTAGATAATCAGCGAGATGATGACCGCCGAGATGACGAGAAGGATGATGCGGAACAGACCGAGCTGCATGCGGGCCTTCTCGATCATGCCCTTGGTCAGGATCTCAGTCTGCTGGGCCACGGACAGGGCCCGCAAATGGTTCCAACGGCCAATGCGCCCCTGGACCTCGGCCAGCTCCGCCCCTGGCGCAAGGCTCGCGACAACGGTGTTGACGGTGTGGGTCGATTCGGCAAGCGCCGTGAAGCCCTCCTTGAAAGACTTGGCGAGCGTCGGGCTCAAGGTCCGCATGGCAGTCACCCTGGCCCCGATCTTGGCCCGTTCGTTTCTGATGGCGTCGTTGTCCTTCTGGAACTGGATCTCCTGGGCGTCGGCCAGGGAGACAAAGGCGGCAGGGTCGCCGCTGGAGGAGACGATCTTAGCGGCGATGCCGACCACCTTGTAGTCGTGGAGGCCGAGGTGGATAGTGTCGCCAAGCTCCATCTTCATGGCCCGGCTGACTACCATCTCGTAATGCTTCTGGCGGATGGGACGGCCAGCGGTGATCTGGGCCGGGCCTCCGAGTCCGTTAAGATCATAGCCGATCAAAAAGAAGCGAAACGGCTTACCCTGGCGCTCGATCTGGATGGTCTGAAAGGAGAGCGGCGAGGCCTGCGCCACCCCCGGCACCGCTTTGATCCGGTACTTGACCTCCTCAGGGATACGCGAACTCTCGGCAAAGGGGCCGTTGGTGTCCTGCTGCACCACCCAGAGGTCGGCGTTGGTGGCCTTTAGGACTGCGGTGGCGTCGGCGAACAGCCCCCGGTAGATGCCGCCCATGCTCATAACCACGCCGAGCAGGAGGCCGAGTCCGATGGAAGTGAGGATGAAGCGCCCCCGGTGAAAATTGATGTCGCGGATGGCGAGATTCATGGCGCAGTCCCTGACGCTACCCCATGCTCAGTTACCCGCACCTTCATGCCGTCCTTGAACTTGGCCATGGCGGGCTGCGGGCCGCTCACCACCTTCTCACCCCCATCAAGCCCGGAGACAATTTCAAGCAGGCCGCGCCGGTCCTCGATGCCGATCGTGACCGCCGCAAACCGTAGCTGGCCGCCAGCCACGCACCAGACCCCCGGCTTCCCATCTCGGCGCACCAGGGCCGAAGCTGGCACTATCATGACTCCTTTTTTGGTCTCAACTGTGATCAGGACATCGGCCTGCTCACCGAGCCGGAAGTCGGTAAGCGCAGGCGTAAAGGCCACATCAACCTCCAACTCTTCGGTGACCCGGTCGCTCTGACGACCAAGGCGGACCACCTGGCCGGGGAATGGCTTACCGGGCGCCGAACGAAGACTGATTATGGCCTCCTTGCCCACCTCAACCCCTGCCAACTGCGACTCGTCGACATTGGCCTTGACCCAGACCGTCTGCGGATCGGCCAGGCTGAAGATGGTGAGTCCCGGCACCACCGTCGCCCCCAGCTCCAAGTCGCGGCTGATGATCACCCCATCCTGCGGGGCATAGATCATGGTGTCGGCCAGCCGACTCCGGGCCAAGCC
Organism: Pseudomonadota bacterium; assembly: GCA_031400755.1. GTDB lineage: Bacteria > Desulfobacterota > Desulfobulbia > Desulfobulbales > VMSU01 > VMSU01. The sequence continues at coordinate 2,886 of JANNQL010000041.1, forward strand.
GAGCCCGGCCTGGGTAGCGGCCTGATCCTTATGGGCCGAATCAAGCGCTGCCTGAGCACGGGCCACCTCAGCCTGGGCGACGGCAAGGGTGTTGTCGTACTGCTCGGCCTCCAGTCTTGAGATCAGGTCTTTTGCTGCCAGGGTGTGGTAGCGCTGGGCATTCTTCGCGGCGAGGGTAAGATTGGCCTTGGCCTTCTGCAGATTGGCCTCCTCGACCTCCAGGCCGGCCGCCGACTTGTCGAGCCCGGCCTGGGCCAGGCGCTCCTGCTGCCTGAAGTCATCATCCTCCAACCGGGCAAGGAGCTGCCCGGCCTTGACCTGGTCCCCCTGGTCGGCGTACAGCTCCACGACCCGGGCGGTGATCGTGCTGGAGACCCCGACCACCACCTTGGCCTCTACAGTGCCATTGCCGTAGACCTGGGCCGTCAGATCGCCTCTTTCAACACTGACCGCCATGACCTGCGGCGGCGCCAGCACCGTCCGCTTAAACATTATGGCGGCCGCCGTCAGGACCATGACCCAGATCAGCCAGGACCTCATACGCCGCCCCCTTCTCGATAGCTCCATACTTTACTCCTTGGCCCTTATTCCATTGCAAACGTTACCCTTTGCCGGCTACGCCGCGCAAAAATTGTGCAAGCGTTGCCAAAAGGCACCGTAACAGGCACCACGAAAAAAGGCCAGATTTCTCTGGCCTTAGACAGCATGGGACAATAACGGAAATTACCGAGGCAACAAAACAAGGGGAACTGGCTATTGCGGAGTAGCCAGAACGACGTCGAAATTTTTGCCGTTTGCGCCCGCCCACACCACCTGCCCCTGGTCGTTCAAGTCGACCATCTGTGAATAATGGCCGACGTAACTGCCGCTGATTTTGGCGATCGTCTGAGTGGCGGCGCTATAGACGGCAATGCCAATTCCATCGATATCGTGGACCATCCAGGCAATGTCGCCGGCAGCGTTAAGGTGCGGTTCGGTATTCTCAACCGCGCCTTCGGTGAGCTTGGTCGTCACCCCATCGGCATACATAAAGATTTGCCAATGGCTGCCATCGTGCCCTTGCCAGACCACGGTCCCCTGGTCATTGACCTGCGGCTCGCAATCGTTGGTGTCGTTGGTGGTGATTTGGACAGGGTCCGAGTCTTGGCCCAATTTGAGAACAATTTCATCGTTATTGCCATCAGAACGTTCCCAAACCATATTTCCATTATCACTGAGCTGCGGGTTCACATCCAGTCCCGCGTCAGCAGTGATCTGGGCAATGACGCCATTCGTTCTCGTAAAAATATCGAAATCCGCCTCGCCCTTGCCCCGCCACATCATGGTGCCATCGTCATTGATCCGCACTTGCACATTAAATTGATTATTATCGGTAACCTGGGCAATGCCCCCGGAGGCGTAGTGAAAGACCTCGTAGTTTTCGACTTTCCCATCACTGTCCGCGGTCCCAGCGATCCAGACCACTTCCCCATTATTGTTCAGCTTGGGATGACGATTCGCCAAGGCGGTAGTCGTGAGTTGGGTCACCTCCCCCTTGGAATAAAGAAAAATCTCCGAATGTTTATTGTCGCCCCCCATCCAGACAATCTCGTCTTGGTCGTTTATCCGCGGCTCGGTATTATCGAAATCGTTATCGGTGATTTGCAGAGGAGTTTCGTCCATGAACGCCTTATAAAAGATCTGAAAATGCTCGCCTACCTTCGCTTGCCAAACAAGGGAGCCGGCATTGTTTATTCTAGGGAACTTATTATACATATCGCTGGTGGTAATCGGTTGCATGGTGTAACCGCTGGCATCGTCAGAAATAGGTTGCTCTGTGGATGGCGCCAGATCGGTAGCCGCCTGCTCCGAGCCTGCGAAGGGGGGCAGAAGAACACCGGCCATAGTCAATAGCATGGTGGCCAGAACGAGGATTTTTATGATGTGGCGCATGGCATCTCCCCTGAAGAAAGGTAGGTTGGCTAGGCCATAGGCTGAAGGCTGTTAGGCAAGAAAACGGACCAGCATGATGGCCCGACACGACCCGTATCTCGTGCTTTTCTGTTGCTAATAGTCTAAACACCTACAGCTATAGGGCTGAGTAGTTACAATTTGCGACTCCATCAGATATACCTAAAAGAATAACTGGAAGCAATAGATATCTCCGGAACAATATGGACAACAAAAAAAACCCAGCAATCCTTAGTATGGAGCGGGTCATATACCCCCTCGTCTCTCGCCCTTCTCCTTGAATATATATTGACACCCCTAGGGGCCATGTGAGCAAATAGAGCTATCAGGTGACAACGGCAAGTCTCCAACAAAAGACTCGTTGTGTATGCGTCATCCTCATCGGAGAACCCAGTGTTGTCCGGTTAGATTTTTGCATGGGCCGTTTGCAGTGAAAAATCGCCTCTCTTGCGCCCTCACCCGGCCTTCGGCCACCCTCTCCCGAAGGGCGAGGGGATAGAAAAAGCTCCCTCTCCCTCCGGGAGAGGGTTGGGGTGAGGGCAAAGCCGCCCTTGCAATTCCTTAACCGGACAACACTGCGGAGAACCAAGTCAATTCGACATCACCTCACCTGTAAAAACGCCGACTGCCGGTAGCGATCACGATCCCTCCATTCAGCTGGCTGGTATTACAAAATCGATACTGGCACCATACAAAACCGCGCATCATGAATTACTCTGCAATAAAAATCCCCCTCAATTTTTTAAACCAGTTTGTCAGCTCTGCACTCAAGCTGCTTTTCGTCTTTGTCGTTGTATGTTCGATGCCGGCGTTGGCGCACAGCAATGATCGCAATGTGAAGATCGGGGTCCTGGCTTATCGCGGCAATGAGACAGCCATAAATATGTGGTCTCCTACCATTGACTATTTTAATGCAGTGGTCCCCGGTTATTCCTTTGCCGTCGTCCCCCTGGACTTTCATGAAATAGGGCCTTCTGTAAAAACCAGCGAAGTGGATTTCGTCCTGGCGAACACCGCCATCTATGTCGAGCTGGAGGCGCTATATGGCATAACGCGGATTGCGACCTTGAAGAACCTGGGTAAGGATGGGGCGTACACCGTCTTTGGCGGCGTAATCTTCTGCAAGAATGACAGGAACGACATCCAGAACCTAGAGGACATTAAAGGCAAGTCCTTTATGGCGGTTGACGAGGAATCCCTCGGCGGCTGGAGAATAGCGGAACGGGAATTCAAGAAGAAAGGCATCAACCCGGACAAGGACTTCCTGAGTCTACAGTTTGGCGGCACCCACGATCAGGTTGTCGAGGCCGTGGCAAATCGCCAGGTTGACGCGGGGACGGTGCGGACAGACTCTCTCGAACGTTTGGCCAGTGAAGGCCGTATCGATCTGAAAATATTTAAGATTATAAACCAGCAGCAGGTGGCAAACTTTCCATTTGTTCTCAGCTCCCCTCTTTATCCTGAATGGCCCTTTGCCAAAACCAGCCGGACATCTAATGAATTGGCGCAAGAGGTAGCCATCGCCCTGTTGCGTATGCCACCGGACAGTCCTGCGGCCAAAGCCGCTAAAATTGCCGGATGGACCACCCCGCTTGACTATCAGACGGTCCATGAGCTGATGAAAGAACTTCGCATGCCCCCATATCAGGACTATGGCAAGATTACCCTGTATGACGTTTTAGTAAAGTATTGGCACTTCATCTTTGCCGGCATAATGGCCATCTTGCTCATGGGCTCAATGCTCATCTATGCAACCAAACTGAACAAAACGCTCAAGCAGTCGCAGTTAAGTCTTGAAACAACATTAAACAAGTTGCAAATCGAATCACAAGAGCGAATGCAGGCCGAGAAAAAGATCAACGATCAACACTCTTTTTTGGTAAGCGCCCTGGAGGCCCTCACCCACCCCTTCTATTTGATCGACGCCAAAACCTACGCCATCAAACTGGCCAACAAGGCCTCTGGCTTCGGGGACTTCGCCAAGGGCACCCCCTGCTACCGGCTCACCCACCAACGACAGACTCCCTGTGAGGGCGATCAACATCCCTGTTCCATCGTCATTGTGAAAGAGACCAAGGCGCCGGCAAAAGTTGAACACCTCCATTTCGACCAAGATGGCTTTGAGAAGAATGTCGAGGTCCACGCCTACCCGATCTTCGACGACCAAGGCGAGGTCTGCGAGGTCATTGAATACTGCCTGGATATAACTGACCGGAAAAAAACTGAAAAGATGCAGGCCATCGCCAAACAAGAGGCCGAAAGCGCCAACCGGGCCAAGAGCGAGTTTCTGGCCAACATGAGCCATGAAATACGGACGCCGATGAACTGCGTGATCGGCATGACCAACTTGCTAATGGACACTGAACTGGATGAGGAGCAGCAGTTCTTTGCCAAGGCCGTGCACAGCAGCGGTGAATCCCTGCTGACGTTGCTCAACGATATCTTGGATTTTTCCAAGATTGAGGCCGGCAAGCTCGATCTGGAGATGTTGAACTTCGACTTGCGCGGCCTGCTGGACGATTTTGCCGCAACCATGGCCCTGCGCACCCAACAAAAGGGCCTCCGATTTGTCTGCACCGCCGCGCCGGATGTCCCTGCCTCCCTATGCGGCGATCCCGGCCGCCTGCGCCAGATTCTCCTCAATCTGACGGGCAACGCCCTTAAATTCACTAGCCATGGCGAAATCGTCGTACAGGTGAGGCTGGTGTCGGAGACAGACGATAAAGCCAGACTGCGCTTCTCGGTCAAGGACACCGGCATCGGCATCCCGGTGGCCAAGCAGCACAGCCTGTTCCAGAAATTCACCCAGGCGGACACCTCGACCACGCGCCTTTACGGTGGCACTGGCTTGGGGTTGGCGATCTCGAAACAGTTGGCCATTGCCATGGGCGGTGAGATCGGCATCGAGAGCGAAGATGGACAGGGCTCGGAGTTCTGGTTTACGGTGTGTTTTGCCAAGCAGGCCGAAGGGGAGCGATGCGTCACGCCCTTGGCTGATATTTGCGGAGTGCATATCCTGGTGGTCGATGATAATACCACCGTCACCAGCCACGCAGTTCGTGAAATGCGCCGGGGTGCGGTCAAAATCCTGTTGGTTGAGGACAACTTCTTCAACCAACAGGTGGCGTTAGGCCTCCTCAAGAAACTGGGTCTGAAGGCGGAGGTGGCGGCCGACGGCGCGGAGGCCCTAAAGTTCCTGGAAACCGAGTCCTACGATCTGGTGTTGATGGATGTGCAGATGCCGGTAATGGACGGTATTGAGGCCACCAGACAGATCCGCGACCCGCAATCTACAGCCAGAAATCACCAGATTCCCATCATCGCCATGACCGCTAACGCCATAAAGGGCGATCGGGAAAAGTTTCTGGAAGCGGGGATGGACGACTACCTGGCCAAGCCGATTACCCCTGAAGACTTTGCCAGAACTCTCGATAAGTGGCTGCCGAAGGGGCCAGCGGCCTTAAGAATATACAGCTCTGAAGCCCCCCCGAGGATGTGGCCATGGTTCCCGTAGCGGACCAGGCGCCTGTGGTGTTCGACCATGCGGGCATGATGCGCCGTATGGTCGATGACGAGGACATGGCCCGAAAATTGTCATCGGTTTTTCTGAATGATCTGCCAGGTCTAATCAAGACGTTGCGTGGACACCTTGAGGCCGGGGACGTCCCAAGTACCGAACGCTTGGCCCATACCATCAAGAGCGGGGCGGCCACCTTCGGCGGCGAAGCCCTGCGCGCGGTGGCCTTCAAGATGGAAAAGGCCGCAAAAGCCGGGGACCTGGAAACTGTCAGGGAGCGCCTGCCTGCAATGGAAAGTGAGGCTTCCCGGTTGCAGGCAGCACTGATCAAGCATTTCAATTTATGATCAGGGTTATGCAGGATTGACTAAAAAGAACTTGAAACCTCACACTTCTGTAATTACAATGTAAGCAACACCAAAAAATAGAGGGAGGTTTTATGCGTGCAAGTATCGTTCGTATCGGAAATTCGCAGGGGATCAGGATTCCCAAGATTATTATTGAGCAATGCCACTTAGGGCCAGATGTTGAGCTTGAAATCGAAAACGAAAAACTGATTATTCGCTCAGCCTCCCATCCTCGCCAGGGGTGGGAGGAAAAATTCAAATGCATGGCATCTGCGGAAGATGACAGCCTTGTTGACGGCGAACTCGCCAATCAATCGTCTTGGGACGAGGATGAATGGCAATGGTAGTCAAGCGCTTTGAGGTTTATCTGGTCAGCCTTGACCCAACCATGGGGAGTGAGATTCGTAAGACTCGCCCCTGCCTCATTATTTCACCAGACGAAATGAACCGTTACATAGCAACGGTTATCGTGGCACCAATGACCACCAAAGGCAATGACTACTCCACGAGGGTAAATTGTTCTTTCAAGGGCAAACATGGGCAGGTGGTTCTTGATCAAATTAGAACCATCGATAAAAAAAGATTGGTTCAAAATCTCGGAGTAATCGACCGAGGAACACAAGACAACGTCCTGGCAATTCTGGCCGAAATGTTCACGCGGTAGTTGCAACTGCGTTGCAAGAACCCCGGGAACCCAACTTGGTGGAATGCTTAGTGGTGGGCGATACGGGAATCGAACCTGTGACTTCCACCGTGTGAAGGTGGCACTCTTACCGCTGAGTTAATCGCCCTTTGTTACTCTGTTTACAATAGTTCCCAGCAGATTGGCAAGGTGTTTTTTTACACCTCGAAACAGGACGGCTGAAACCAAAAGGTACAACCGAGGTACAACGCATCAACTCACTCGCCCTGATGGTTTCCCCGCTGTGGGACACAGACGCATTCATGGTCTTTTTCATGGGTTCCTCCGTTTCCAGTCCGCCTAACCACCTTGCCATGCCCCTTCCAGAAGGACCGCAAACTGCTGCAGGGGCATGACCCTGGCCCCCAAGACTTGACAACGCCCCGCCAGATCCCGGTCATCGGTGACCACGACACAAGGCGCGACCGCCCCTGGGGCTCGACTCTCCAGGCAAGCTATGATCGCCTGGTCCGCCCGGTTACGCACACCCAGCCCACCGCCGCCCGAATAGACCACCTTGACCTGAGGACTGAAGTTCTCCTGGCAACTGCGCTCACCGTCAAAAAAGACATCGGCTAGGCTACCGGTCCCCGCCAGCAGGCCATGGACCATGGTCAGCAAACGCTTACGGGCCTGAGAGGCCGGACGCCCGTCCTCGTAGCTCTCGGCAAAGATATCAGGCAGGCCGAACAAGATATTATAGCCGTCCAGAAGCCATAACAATTTTCCCGTTTTGGCGAGTCCCTGACCGACTACCAGCGCGGGATCACTGTCTTGCCTTATGGTCAGAGGCCGGGGCGCAAACCGGTCAAAGAGCCGCCCCAGGCAAGCATGATAGTCATGATAAAGGGCGCGGGACTCCGCCTGACTGAGGCAGCCCGAAGCCCCCAAGTCCTGAAGCAAACGCCTGGTCCGCTCCAGACCGTCCTGGTCGTTGGCCTGCCTGATCAAGGCGGCAAGACGCTGAACCAGGGGACTGACCGGACTTGCCTCTTTGAGGATGGTCTCAATCCGGCCCGCCTCGGTCTGCAACTCGGAGAGGAGGGCCGCCAATTCCGGCATAGGGTTCATGGCCTCGCTGGCCGCCTGCAGCAAACTGGCCTCGGCCTGCCGCAACTCGGTCAAACGATGGCGCAAAAGCCTACGATTGCCGAAGTGACGGTCGCGCTCGGCCTGACTTGCCAAGGCCGCCGCCGTCCGCTCCAGGATATCGCCGAAAGCCTTCCCCCCCAGCTCGTCCATCGCTTGGGCCAAACGCTGCGGCTCAACCAGCCACTTGCGGAGCACCAACTGCATCTCCGCTTGAATCCCCGCCTTGACTGCTTCGGCCTGGGCTTCGCGAAGCCCATCCAAATGAGCGTTGGCCTGGGACAAGGCCGACTCCTTGGCCAAGCGGCTTTGCCGTTCGCGGGCCAGCTTGTCCGCCAGCTCAGCAACCTGATTCTTGAGGGCCTCAATCCTGGCGTCGCCCCTCTTGTCTGACTTCTTTTCGTCACGGGCCGTCCGCAGACGTTCTTCCAAGTCGGCGATCTTCCGCCGGCAGCCGTTGACTTCAGCACGGCGCTTCTCATCCTCTTCATCAGCCTGACTGCTGGCGGCAGGGGAACCATCCCGGGTGGCCGCGATAGAGTCCAAAAACGGCTGTAGTGTTTCTGAAATGGTGACCAGGGCCTTCTGTCGATCAGGCAGCCGCCTGGTCTGCCAATCGTCGGCCTGACAGTAGACCGCAGCGAGTTGCCGCACCTGTGGACGACGGTCCACCAACAGGGCGGCCAGCAGCCGTTCCCGGCCATAGATGGCGAGCAGCTCCGTAAAACAGGCCATCAGGACGGCCTCGGACAGCACCATGACCAATGAGCCATTCAATCCTTCCAGGGCCAAAAAATCGCGCACCTCACCGGCCACGGGACCAGCCTCCGCCAAACAGGCCGCCAGACGTTGCCGGATAAACTTGACGTTGGCCGCCGTCAGACGGAAACCACGGCCAAGGGCCGGCACCATCTTGGCCAGGGCCAGCAGCGGTGCGGACTTGGCCTGGTCAACGATGCCGGACAATTCGCTCAACAGGGCCGCAGGTATCTCGAATTCATCGATACTAGGCATGGGCGGCAAGGGCTAGACTAGTGGCAAGCTATCACCTCCCTGGCGGGGGAGGAGGCGGCGGGCCAGGCGGAGGTGGAGGAATTTTAACAGTTGGCGGCAAATAAGCCGGGGCCGGGGGAGGCATTGGCGCTGTTTCTTCGGACCCATCTCGTGTATTCATGTACATACCACCCGGCATGGGGACAAGATGGCCATTGGCATACATACACTGTATATATGAGTTGTCATACCGTTGCTGAGAATAATAAGCAGAGCTTTGCCCGGTCTCGCTCCCGACCAGGGTCCCGAAAAGCAGGCCTGCACCCGCCCCGGCCGCGGCCCCCCTATCCCCGCCGATTACGGCGCCTGCTACCGCGCCAACCGCAGTGCCGGTCACGGCGCTGGCAACAACGTCCTGGGAGGCAGTCTGGCTTGGGGGGGCGCCGCCGACCTGCTCCAATGCAAAATGCCGGCACCTGATGTCGTCGGAGTGAAACTGGTCGAAATTTTTGCCGGTACCGGGAAGCACCATCACCGATGGACCGTTAGGCACTGTGGCACAAGCCGTCAGGAGGAGCAGCATGGAAAACGGCAGCCATTTCAAGGTAGCGGACGTCATGATTACATCTCCAGGGTCAAGGGGTCGGTTGTGTCTCGGGAACAACCTTCAGCCATCCCCCGGGGCACTCTTTGATGGTGGGATAGTATCCCTGTGGGTTGGTGCAGTAGTACCAGTAGCTTTGCGCCGGCGGTGCGACAGGCTTGGCCGGAGTCTGTTCAATATAAACCGGCGGCGGGGGAGGCGATACGTAAATAGGTGGTGGGTAATAATAGGGCGGCGGAGAGTAATAAGGCGGGGGATAATACGTCCAACCCAGCGGATCAATGACTATATCGACATTGCCATGGTGGCGCCGGTCATGGCCACCACGCCAACGGGCCTGAGCAACCTGGGTCAGGCCAAGTCCTAGCAGGAACACTACAACCATGGTCATTCTTAGCCGGTTCATTTTCCTCCTCCTTCAAAAGAGTAATTTTGCCACAGTGGATGATATTCAAAGGGATGAATCATATTCCTTCTGGTAATGGATCATATGATATATGGCAATATATAATAAAAAATTGTGCAAGAAATGTGAAAAAATACTGCGCATGAACGTAAAGTTAGGGCCTCACCCGCCGCCCCTCCGGCAATAGCCATCTTTCATTTCGCCATTTTTCCACCCTTATGTTACAAGGAGCCTTATAAATTTTCCGGGGTCGGCTAGCGAGATCGGCACCCCCTTGAACTTATTCCATTTTTAAATCAAGATGGAAACGCGAAGGCAAGTGAGCAGCGACGAGACAGTACTGATAGTACGGCGAGGAGCCGCGCAGCGCAGCCGACAAAGTTAACGCTTGATTTAGAAATGGAATAACACCTCCACCCTTACCTACTCCATTGTTCGCCTATCAAAAAACCAACCGCTATTTCGCCCAGACCGCAGACGGCGTCACCGACCTAGCCAGCCAGGAACTGAGCACCCTCGGGGCCGACGATATCCGGCCCGCCTTCCGGGGCCTCTATTTCAACGCCGACCACGCCACCCTCTACCGCATAAATCTGCACAGCAGCCTCTGCACCAGGATCACCGCCCCGCTCATCCTCTTTGACTGCCACAGCACCAACTACCTCCAGCAGACAGCGGCCAAAATTCCCTGGCATCTGCTGCTGAACGAGGACCAGACCTTCGCGATCACCGCCACCGTGGTCAACAGCAAGATCAACCACTCCCAATACGCCGCGCTCTGTTTAAAAGACGTCATTGTCGATTACTTCAGGGACCGCTCAGGCAAACGGCCCAGCATCGACCGCCGTACGCCCGATCTCTGGCTCGATCTGCACATCGACAAGAACAAGGCGACCATCAGCATCGACACCTCAGGTGGTTCCCTGCACCGCCGGGGCTACCGCACCGAGGCAGTGGAGGCCCCCATGCAGGAGACCCTGGCCGCCGCCATCATCAAATTGAGCGAATGGGACGGCGACCGACCGCTGATTGATCCGATGTGCGGCTCCGGCACCCTGCTGGGCGAGGCCCTGCTCCACTATTGCCGAATCCCGGCCGCCTTCCAACGTCCACGGTTCGGTTTTATGGCCCTGCCTGATTTTGACTCGAACCTCTGGGACGAAATCAAGGCCGAGGCCGAGGCCAGGACCAGGCCACTGGCGCCAGGGCTGATCAGCGGCAGCGACCTGTCCGCCCAGGCGGTGGCCACGGCCCGCGCCAACCTAAGCGCCCTGCCCAATGGCTCAGCCATCCAAATCAGCACCCAGCCCTTCCAGAAAATCACCGCAATCGAAAACTCAACCATCGTCTGCAACCCACCCTACGGCGTCCGCCTGCAAAACAAACAGCAAGCGGCCCAACTCCTGGAAGAATTCGGCACGTTCCTGAAACACCGCTGCACCGGTTCAACGGCCTATATCTACTTAGGTAAACGGGAATTGCTAAAATCGGTCGGACTACGCCCGAACTGGAAAAAACCTTTGAAAAGCGGGGGTTTGGACGGGGTCTTGGCCAAGTATGAGATGTATTGATACTGCGGATGGACGAGGGTTAAAAGATGAACAGGACTGAGGACTGAGTGAAGATCATGCCGTTCCTTCCAAGTAACTTCATTTTTATCCGTCATTCCGGCGAAGGCCGGAATCCAGTGTTTCGGTGGCTGGCAACCAATCTGGACCCCGGCTTTCCCCCGTCAAGCGGGGATTCTGTTCAATACCCCCCTGAGGGGTACTGAACA